>CALHQV010000133.1 GCA_938038035.1 uncultured Gemella sp.
ATTAACTATCACAATATTAATTAAAAAAAAAAGAGTAATTACAGAGGTAGGAATTCCTACCTCTGTAATCTATTTGGTGAATATTACTTGACGCCAATGGAAACGAAGTTTTTTATTGAATCGTTTAACTGTAATTGAATCTTCATTAAACCCAATTACTTCACCTTCTTCAAATAAACTTTCTTTACCATTAAAGTAAGGATACATAACCTTTTGACCAATTGAGATATTGTCAAAGATTTGTTTCTGTTCTTTATCTTTGGTTACATCTACAATAAGTAGTTTATAGAAATACCAAGCAACCATAGGGTCAGCAGATACAAACCAAGGAATCTCATTACTAGCGTACATATCCACACGCAAATTAAGCCATGCACACGTAACAGGCCAACCTGCTTTATTATCAAGATCATGGATATCTTGAATATATGTTCCTTCTTTAGTACGGTGTTTGTAATCGTAAATCTTTTTAAGTAAATTGGAAATATAACCTACATCTTCACCTTTAGGAATAAATGCAAATAACTTAGTAGCTTTCTCTTTACCGGATAAAACTACTTTAAAATCACATGTTTTAAATTCGTATTCACCGACGCGTTCACGAAGGAATTTGAAAGTATCACCTACGGCACCGAATTCATATTCAGCTGAACCCATATAGTCCAGGCTAAAGAATAGTGATGAACCATAATCTCTTTCAAAATCTTCTTTATATTTTTTACTAATACGTTGAATGTAATAGTTTTGGTTATCGTTCAAATTAATCATTTTTTAATTTCCTTTATATAAAAAATAATACTACTAGAGTGGAAATAAATCCACTCTAGTAGCTTACTTCAATTAACCACGAATACGTTTAGTAGTAGGTTGAGCTGGTACTTCACGCACAATCACTTCACGTACCACTTCATGTACCACTTCTTTGGTTTGTACAGGTACTTTTACGCCACCGAATACATAAGAGAGGCCAAGACCAATACCGATGTTACGGCGAGTGTCTACATTGATACCAGCTTTAGATACCCATTTACCAGAATCAGAAATATGGGAAACACCAACAGCTGCCGCACCTTCGTTTTTGAAGTAGCCTGCACCGACACCGATAGCCGTTTGACCAGGAGCGTGAGGTTGTGGGATTGCAGCGATTGCGTTAGCGCCAGCAATACCAGCACGCGCTTCACGGCGGTTATCATGGATTTCTTTACGCAATTCGGCATTGTCACCATGCAAACCATTCACGAGTTTACGCAGCTCATTGATTTGTACATCTTGAGCTTCGTTCCAAGTAGTATGCTGGTTGATGGTATTGTTGATACCTTGGATTGCTTGAGTATTGCTATTGATGTGGTTGGCATTAATAGCGATATTACTAGCATTGGTAGCAACACCATCTTTCAAGGTTTCAATTGCTTTCACATTATCGCTTACTTTAGTAGCAACAGAATAGAGTTGAGAGCCATTGATAGCATCAGTAGATTCAGCAGTAATACGACCAGCTGCTACATTGGTGACAGTGCGTTCACTACCTTTACCACCTACAGATACAGTAGCTACTGGGCGATGACCTTTGAATGTACCATAGGTCATGCCGTTTACTTCAGCAGTAGCAGTACCTACGGCTTTCTCTGTAGTAGAGAAAGAACCAATAGCCACATCATGCTCATTATTGGCTTTAGCATTTGTACCTACAGCCACAGAGAAACGAGAAGTAGAAGTAGCGCCAGAACCAATAGCAGTAGATTGGTCGCCTTCAGCACGAGTAGCTTGGCCAATAGCAGTAGATTGACCACCAAGCGCATTAGCGTGAAGACCCATGGCTACAGAAGAGTTTCCTTTACCGTAAGCATGTGCACCTACAGCGGTAGAAGCCTTACCTTCAGTAAGGGTACCTTTACCGATAGCGGTAGAAGATTCACCACTAGCATTTGCTTCGGAACCAAATGCAGAACTCATTGAATTCAATGCTTTGGCGTGATGGCCAATAGCAACTGACATATTACCTTTTACTTCTGCACGTTGGCCACCTACTACGCTGTCTTTACCTTCGACAGAGCTGTTAATACCAAATGCGGTATTAGACAAACCTTTGTTTACCAATGCTGTACCTACAGTAGTATTACCACTACCAGTTACAGTAATTTTATCGCCTTGTACAACTTGATAAGTACCTGTTACCGAATTGTCTGCCAACACAGTAGTAGAAGCTGCAGCAGCAATTACGGCCAGGGCAATGTTAGTCATTTTAGTCATTTTTTGATTTCCTTTTTACAAGTAAAGTGTTTAGTTAGAGGGGGGGGATTGGGTTTAAGTTATTTACTTCTGTTAAACCCTGAAACAGAAGGTTAATGAAATTACTCTTTAATCAAGAATAAAGAGTCATTGCCAAAGGTACTGGTGAATCCATGTTTGGTAGAATACTCTGCCAATAAGCTACCAATATTCAGTGTAGGTTCACCGTCTTCAATGGTAATAGGGTCAATAGTACACTCGCTATAAAGAGGTACCAGATATTCTTGGGTAAGTGTTTTATATACCCCGTAGGCTTCTGGTTGTGAGTATTCCTTAGAATCAGGATATTCTTTATATCCTTTTTCTTTACAGAGTTTATAAAGACCATACATCTCATTAGATAAAGAGGATACGAAGATAGGTTTCAAGTTAGTAAACATTTTGGTTTCCTTTATATAAGATTTAAGATTAACGGGTTTGTTCTAAGAGTAGTTCAAAACCACGTTTTGAGAAGACGATAGGTTTCTTAATGATTTCACCTGTCTTGTGGTCATCAACAAATGCAATAACATCGCCTTTGACCGCTTTCATTTCTCCGTAATAAGAATCAACGTAAATGTTCTTTTCTGTATTACAGATAGAAGACTCTACTCCATGTCGAAGTAACCATGTTTCAATTTCTTCTAAGTTATCGTCTACAAAAGCACATTCTTGTAAACGATTTTTGATTAAGACTTCTTTAATCATTTTTTACACCATTTCAGCAGTTTCAAATGTAAAGATGAATACATTTGTTTTGTTGAATTCAATGGTAAAACGATATTCTTCACGGAAATATTTAATCTCATTGCCGTATACGTCAATATCAGTGCTAGATTCAGCACGAATACGAGCCAAGTATTTAGGGACACCTTCTAAAACTTCTCTTAGTTGCTGAGGGTTACAATAGATATGCCAACCCATTACGATAACATTGTCATTATCAACAAGTGTATCACCATTAGATAAGGTAAAACCATCTTTACCATCTAATTGATTTGCTCGGGTTAAGATAGTATCGATTTCTTTCAATTTATCGATATCGTCCAAATGGTGTTTTTTAGAAAACAGTGAAAACAAACTTTGGAATAAAGCTTTCATTTTGATTTCCTTTTAGGGATATAGAGTTTATAAAATAAGTATCCTGTTATCAAGAAATAGATAATCAAGATAATATAGACTAAGATGGTCATGATGTCATTCACGGTTAATCACCATCAATACAATTAAGATAATGACTACTACCGTAGAAAACACTTCACCTACATTTTCCATCGGTAATTCCTTTATATAAAGTAAAGACTATTGTGTCTTTACACCATAATTGTATATGTTTCTATATTTTTAATTTATAGATAATATACCATATTCATGGCACTGGCCGACCCAGGGACACCACCCCTGAGCCGACCAAAAACAAATCTAATATAATAAAGCAGTTAATGTTAATGATGATAATTTTTTTGACGTTGATATTTTTGTTTTAGTTGAAGGTGTTGTTTTTGTTAATGATGTTGTTGTATGGACTACGCTCTGGTCATGCTCAGCGCCTGCCGATCCCCGACAGGAAGGACGTGTCTACTTCTCGTTTCCCTAAGGCCCCGTACTACTCTGAAGCTTTGCTTATTACGTACACCACGGATGATACGTGTTGTTAAGGTAACAAACCCTTATTTAGAATAAGGTTGAAAGAAGTAGTATAAAGGAATGCATTAGGACATGATACAACCGATGTATATCAGGTTCTTACTGTGGATTGTAAAGGTAAAAGATTGATTCGTCCTTTATTCCACCAAGATAGCAATTTCTAGTAAATGACAAACGAAAGGGGAAAAGCATTTACGGTTCGGATTGCTATTTGTTACTACTTCTTTCATATAGAGTAAACTATAATAAAAAAATTATATTTTAAAAATTAAAGTTAATTACAATTCTTCAAAGGTACTTACAGATTCTTCTACTTCACCATTATACTCAGCTTCTTCAATCTCTTGAATACTACTGATAATCTCCATAGCAGGTACATTAGGAATAGTACCACCGTCTTTTAGTAAGTTAGAAAGATTATTCTCTAAGTAAGGTAATAAGACATTATAAACCTTCTTACGGTTAGTATAGCCGTGAGCATCACCAATAGGTTTGGTTTTACGACCAATATTTACTCTATCACAACAACCATCAAAATCACCTGCATCAGCACTAGCGTTAATATTGGCTTTACTCCAGAACCAACAAGCTGCTAATGCGCCTAAATCAGGCTCTAGAAGCTTATCAGTGTCTGTGTTAAGGGGTAGGTTATTCTCCTTAAAGAAACGAATGTAATTGTCTTTACCAGTTAATTGGATAGGGCCTTTGCCAGCATGTTTCCATCCATCTCCAGTAGCTTCAGAACCATTACCCATACGGTTAGCATAACAATGGTTAGCAATGGCCATAGGGTTACCAGCAATAGCATTTGCTTTAGCATTAGGTAAACCACCTTTTTTACCTGTCTGAGAATATCGATTAGGCCATGTATTGGCTAAGCCTTTTGCTGAATAGCGTAAGTTCTCGCGCATGGTGGTTAAGAAGATAGACTCTACCATGACATTGGCTAAGAATGAGGCTATACGCTTAGGTGTGTTGATTTTAAAGGTATTACAGTGCTTAGCAAAGTAAGGTGCCCATTGGTGGGCTATAGCTGTCTTACAACCCGCTTTAATAAGTAGTTTGTTCCATTCATTGATGTTCATGTGGACTCCTTGTTATTGGTTAAAAATAAGCCATTAATAGTCATTAAATAACGAAAGTCATTTAAATGACGAAGGTCATTAAATAACGACTCACTACACTAGAGGAATATTCCTCTAGTGTAGATAAGTCTATTATAGCTAGATTAGCGTCCGAAGTAAGCTAGTAGACGATTACGAGCCATTTCACTAAAGCCATATTGCAGTGCACGACCCATGTCAATTTCTTTATTGATTTTACTACTACGAGTAGTAGGGTCAGCTAATACAGTTAGCATGGTCATTAAGTTAGGATAGCATTGCTGTTCTACTAAGTCAAGACGAATGTTCTCTTGGAAGCGCATGAGAGAGAAGATATTAAGTGGTTGACCTTCTTTACCGTGTTTTACGAACAACTGCATCAGTAAGTCCATAGAGTAACGGAAATCTAAGTCTGAAGTCTTAGTGATAATATCCATAATGTTACGGAAGAGTTCTGCTTGCATGATAGGGCCTTGGTTGGTCACAAAGCCCTTATCATTCATTAAGACACGAATGACGCCTTTGAAAGATTCCATCTTCTCAATGTAGTCAATAATACCAAGTAAAGACATACGAGCGGTTAAGCTTACTAAACCTAATACTTCATCTACGTCTAGTTCACCTGCTACGTGACGACGACGGTCTTCTTCTTGCTCTTGTTCTAAGTCTACAGAAGGATTGTGGATTTCCTCAGTAGCATCTGGTAGAAGGATATCGTTAGTAGTGTATTCACGACCTTCTTCAATGGAAGGAGAGTCTTCAGTAGAGACTTCCAAGTCTTCTGCTTCTTCTAGCTGGATAGGTTCTGCATTAGCAGGATTCATACCATTGCGGTTATTACCGCGTTGTTTTTGACGATTAGACATTGTTAATATTCCTTATAGGGTTAAATGTACATTAGAACGACTATAAAGTAATCATTCATAAGCTTAGCTAGAATGGATAATAGGTGTATTTATACCCTACGGTGTAGCGTGTATTAATGGGTATGAAAAGGGTAGGTAAACCATACGCTACAGCGTAGGGTTTTATGTTAAATTTTAAAGGGGGGTTTTCCCCCCTCTCCTCCTCCTCCCTAACAACCCTCCTCCTCCTCACCCCCCTTTCCCCCCAAAAAAGAAAGAAAAAGACTACTATATTATTCCACTCGTCACTCCCCACCTCGTTCCGTTATCACTTCACTCGAAAGGTCATTCCTCGTTTCATAATATAGTAGTCTAAAAAGAAAGAAAAAAAATAAAATAAAAAATAAAAACAAATAAAGAATAAGTAAAGAGAGAAAGCGTAAGCTTTCTCTTTGTAACTACGTTGCTTAAACAAGAAGGTATAAAAGGGAATAAAAGACAAATGAAGCAACGCACGTTACTAACGTCTTTGGATAAACCAAAGACTATTTGTAAAAGGTTTTCAACTCTTACACAAATCCCACTACTCGAATAGATGGTATATCCAAGAAGGTATACCTCTATTCGCCTGTGGCACTAGTATCCGTAGTGGGATTTGCTTTATTGAGTTATTCAACTATTGCTATACTCACTCACTCGAATAAATGGATTACAAGTGGTAGTATCCATTATTCTGTCTACGACGTTAGCATCCGTGAGTGAGTATGGGTTTTTAAATATCTTCTAATCCTCTTAACCCTATCCTCTTTAGCATACGCCTAAAGAGGCGATAAAGAGGATAGTGTTATTCGTACTTAGAAGATGGTTGCAGAAGCAACAAATAGGGATAAGAGAAATAAGGATAGGATAAATCCAACAAGCTCTCGCTTAATGGACAACAAGATTCAACAAGTCTGGTATCCACCATGACAGGTGGCGCTCTGGTCTCGCGCTACCCCAAGTATGTTCCGCGCGATTTTAAGTTTTTTTATAAGTCTATATATATGCTGAAATATAATTTTGAACAATGTAAACTAAAAACTAAGTAATGAAATCGAAAAACCACTTCCTATGAAATCTATTGAAAGTTTAATACCTTTACTAACCTAAACGTAAAGATAACGATTAAGTTATTGTTTGGATAAGGCTCGTTATAAGGTGATTAGGGTTTAAACCACAAGGATGCAAAACAAATTGAATCAGTGTCCTTTTTGTGGTTAATATAACTCAGGTTAAGAACCTTGTAAATACTGGTCTTGAGAATAATGACTTAGTTGTTTGTAATGCACGTTATGTGGAAAATGTTTCTGAAAACTTATAATGGGATAAAACGTGCTTAGTAAAGTATTGAATGAGTATTTATTTCTTTTGTTAATCCTAAAGTTGATTTTATATTGATTTTTATAAACACTATACTCAGGCGAATACCTGAGTATAGTGTATTTTTTATGTACTTTTGAATATCAATGAAAATATAGCTTAAAAAGGTAGATTGAGATGTCTGTTCGATTTATAGAACGAAGTTTATTCGATTGTGATATTAGCTTAACAAACTTAGTTGTACCTGTATGTTACGAAGGATTACCTGATGAGGATTCAGTAAGAGTTACAGAAGTCTTTAAAGAAACGTATCCGCTTTGGTATAACATGTTTAAAGAACTAGAAGATGATTACTTTAGTGAAAATGGTTATTGGTGTTTTAGTACCGAGAATGTGAACTTAGTAAGTATCCCTTACTCTATTGTCGATAAGCCATTTGAATTTAACATGGATGTGTTTATTCATGCTTTAAAGAAGTTTGAAAAAGGTTATTTTGAAGACAATGGTATTGGACATTGTATTGACGAATTAAGAATACCTGTGGTTCAATATTTCTCAACGGAAGAATCTTGGTTAGATTTTCAGGAAAAGATAGAAAAAGAGTTATTCAACACTCGTGTATTGTTTACATTCTGTATTGATTCTAATAAGTGTCCTAATCGATTTAATGCGATGTTTACAGAAGATAAGGTTCACGGCAATGCTTATTGGTTTAAAGGTTCTAGTCCATTAGGTATTGTAGGTAATAGACCTGTGTTTATAGACTCTCCTATAGGTGAGTTAAAGCAGTATACCAATATACTCGAAGCCATTTACGATTATGTAGATTTTAATTTGATGAGTGATACAGTAAAACCAAAAGACTATAGTGGTTTTATTGAATCAACTAAAAAAGATTTGATAGAGTATATTACTACTAAACGTACTAACATTTTACCTAGTGGTAAAAAACTATTTGATATTGTTTCTTATGTCGTAAAAACAGGCATTGCTTCTCGTTATAATCAAGACGAGAAGTTTAAAGAACAAATCGAAGAATTAAAAAGACAAAGAGTCAACCAAATATATTATTGTGGATATGAATTTCCTAGACTACTAGGTGTTGATTTGGATATGTCTGAATTAAGTTACGATGTAAGTAATATAGAGATTAAATGTCGTAATCTACTAGGTAATATTTTAACAGAATACTTATACTCTTAAAAGGAAAAGATAAATGTATTTAAATAGTGATGAAATTAAAGCATTGGCTTATGCTGATTTTCCAGTGATTACTGATTTTGTTAATAAAAAAGTAAGTATGGTAGAGGGCCGTATTGTTGCTTCTTACGGACTAGCAGAAAATTGTTACGATGTTCGTATTGCTGAAACACCATTGGAATTGGTTGTTCCTACAGCCAGTATTAATCCTAATAAGGATAATCATGCTCATGCGGTATTGGATATCAAGAAAGACTTGAGTGAACAAAAAGAGTTAACTCGTCTTTTCATTGAACCTATTCGAGAAAGAGATGGTACAGTCTATTTTCTAATCCCACCTAAAACCATGGTATTGGCACACACTGTTGAGCGATTCAATATCCCTAATGACATCAGTGGTGTTCTTTACTGTAAGTCTTCTTATGCTCGTGTAGGCATGAATATGGCACCTACTACACTGAAATCAGGTTGGTCGGGACAATTAGTATTAGAGATTTATAATCAAACCAATATCCACATGCGTGTATATGCTAATGAAGGTATTGGTACTATCTATTTCTCAAGACATACTCCTAGTGATGACAATGTAGGATACAATGGTGTATACCAAGACCAGACAGGTATTACACACGCTAAAACAAAATAGTTTTAGTGATACCTAATAAGTGAAATGTAACCCATCATTTTCTCTCTTTAAAGTTTAAATTTCATCAATTTCAAAAAGGAAATCAAAATGACTACAATGTCTATTACCCGAGCACTGACTCGTATTAAAACCATTGAGAAACAATTGAATCAATTGGTAGATAAAGAATTTGTGACTACTTTAGCTAAACGTGAAGTAGATAACGTAACAGATACTTACAAAGAAGTTTTGAATAAAACCAAATCTAACTTCGACCAATTCAATGATTTGTTTGCTGAATTGAATCGTATTAAAGCAGCAGTGCGTAAATCTAACGAAATAACTAAAGTCACTATTGGTGGTGATGAATTGTCTGTAGCTGACGCTCTGGTATACAAAAACACTATTGTTTATCGTAGTAACTTCTTAGAAAAGATTGCTCGTGAAAATCGTACTGCCGATTCTCGTGTAGAACAAAGTAAAATCAATGCAGACAATAAGTTTGCTACTGTACGTGAAAACTTTATTAAAAGTTCACAAGGTCAAGACGTTAATGAAGACTACATGAATACAGTACTGACTGAAGAAGAGCGTCGTCTGAAAGCAGCTCTTGTTGAAATTAAAGTATCTGGTATTAAAGATGTAAGTGAATACATTGAAGCAGAACGTAAACGTATTGATACTTTCATTGAAGAAGTAGACTACGTTTTGTCTGAATCTAATGCCACTACCATGATTGAATTCTAATCTAATCGATTAGTATTCTGTAAAGAATAAGGAGCTACTTTTGAATTTGAAATAAAATTTAGAAGTAATTCTTTATATGAAAGAGGAGTAGTCTTTCTCTTCTATTCTTCTTTCAGTACATTTTTTCTTAAATGAAAACTTGGAACTTATTAATTTTTGTTAAAAAGAAACAAAACCATTGGTTATCGAATAATGATAAATCCAATACACTCCGTCTTAGATTCGGAATAATCTAAATGCTTATAGTCAATTAGCATACGATCCCTTATAGCTCAGTGGATAGAGTGTCTGTCTTATACACAGAATGTCGGGAGTTCGACTCTCCCTAAGGAAATATATATTTGGGTAAATAGAGATTGCCCATAGCCGATTGATAAAAGCTAAAAGTTTAAAGTTCGAAAGATACTAAAGCTTAAAGATTATTTATACGAATTAAAGATAGAAAGTTGAAAGACTAAAGTTAGTTCAAATCCTCTACTAAAGGTTATTTAGGATAGTAGTGTATATCCTTTCATTTCCTAGAGGCTGGTAACTCGGTGGTTTTGTTTCACCCCTATTCTTAAGTATTACTCTCTACTCCTATTTTGGAGTAGAGAGTAGTATTTCCTTATGTTTCTTTATTAATTTGTATGATTATTCACACTATTCATTAACAGTTAAGAAAGACAAAAGATGAACCATATTTATTTTAAACTCATTAAGAATCTTATTCTTTTTATTCCTTTGTTTATTATTTCTACAGTAGTAAGCCTACTCTCTTATCCATTAGGACCTATTATTGCTTTATTTAGTTTAACTAATAAAGAAGGGAATGTACCTAAAGTATTTACACCTTGGTTAACGCATGATAACCCCATAGACGGAGACCAGTGGCATTTAGAGAGATGGCCTGGTGATACTACTCTTATTAAGTTTAAACGTCGTACAGCATGGTTATGGCGCAATAAAGGCTATTGGTTTGACTATTATTACTTAGGTAGACCAATTGGTAAGTGTTTAATTAACCATGGTAATCCAGATACCTCAGACCAGGGTTGTGAAGGTGTATTATTCCAGTATAATGAAAATGGTATTTGGGAATTCTACTTAATCTATCGTTATCCATTTAAAAAGGATAAATGCCTTAGAATTAGATTAGGTTGGAAGTTAGATGATACTGTAATAGGTTCTGACAAGATGATGATGATTGCTACATCTATTGGTATTTGGAAATCGTTTGAAGAAAAGAAATAAAAACTAAATAATATTTTCTATATCTTCTCTATATATGAAAATGAGCGTGAGTGATGTAATGAGTAGCCATGCAGGCTTTAGGTGCCTGTTCCGAAAGGAGTGAGAGTTCGAGTCTCTCCTCACGCACCAGTTATTAGCATCTATGGTGTAATGGATAGCACAAGAATCTTCTAAATTCTGAGAGAAAAGTTCGATTCTTTCTAGGTGCGCCAGTCAATGTACTCTTTAGTTTAAAATAAAACGATTACCTAAAAGTTACACCTAAGTTACGTAAAAGCACATCTCTTACTTCAATCCTACTCGTATCAATGCTTTCGGACAAACGTAACTTATAATAGTAACTTAAGGTGATAGATGCAGGTAAATCCTGTAAGAGTACTCCCAATTAGGAGATAATACCATGAATTCTATTATTTATATTGAAGGATGGGGTTATTAAATTAACTGGAGGGATTGGAGAGTGGTTAAATCCAGCGGACTGTAAATCCGCCCCGAAAGGTTCGTAGGTTCAAATCCTACTCCCTCCACCAAATAGAAGTACTCGTACTCAATTCCTATTCTGACGTACGGTGCTGCTTTAAAATGTAATGAATAGGCAAAGTACTAGTGTGTTATAAAACTTTCGGTGATGAAACTAGTTTAAACCGATTTTTGCGCGTATAGTTTAGTGGTAGAATATTTGCGAGTCGAGAGAATCTGGTGCAATTCCAGAATGGGCGAATAATTGACGTCCATTAGCTTATTAGTAGAGCGTCGGCGTGGAGCAGATGACCCTGGTTCAATTCCAGGTGCGCGTACTAAAATATAATCCGCGAGTGATGGAATGGGGTAGACATATCGGACTTTGATATATAGTCTCAATATCTTAATTGATATTGAGATGAACAATAGAGCCGCTATATAGAAATATATAGATGTGAATCCTGGAAATTGCTGGAATAACCTTATAGTTCCGATAACTACAGTGTGGTTGGAAACGACGAATACGAAAGTTATAAAAATATCGGAAATTGGTCAATCAGCAGCCGAGCCTCTAAGTCTATAAAAAGATAAGAGGAAGGTTCAGAGACTACGCTCAGGATACCTTAGCAAGTAAAGTTGAAGGTAATGATATAGTCCAGACTACAACTGATAATTGTATCAGGCTTGTGAAAGCAAGAGTAGTAAGAAAATCCGAAGACCATAGGTCGTGTGGGTTCGACTCCCACCTCGCGGACCAATTCAATAGAGTATATTAGATAGGACACCTAAGAAGTGTCCTATCTAGTTACTTATGCTTTTTTGACGAGTAAATAAGATGGATTATAAGAAATTATTTAAAAAGATTATTCGTAAAGTATATTCTGGTATAGAAACAGTAGTAGTAACAGTAGCACCTACTCTAGAATACTTAAAAGACAAAAGAGTAGCTTTTAAAAGTAAAGTAGGTGATGACGTATACTATGGGATTAAGTTCCTAATGGTTTTAGTATTAATATACATTTTTTATTTTTTATTGGGAAAGTAAAATGACTACAGCAGATCAACTAATGACAATTGTCATTAGTCTAATTGCAGTTTTAGCACTGATATATCTTGTTTTTAGCGCAATGAGGAAATAAAATGACTCAATCTCTCCTTAGTTTAACTCTCTATAAAGAAAAATTAGAAGTACCTAAATGGGTATGGGAACAACAAGAGACAGTTAGTGATAACGAATTAATCGTTGATTGGTTAAATAGAAAACACGCTAATCTAAATATTACTAAATATTGTTTATCTAAAGATAAAGATTTTATCTATTTCAATATTCATCCAAAATATACTCCTACTGTATATGTTAAAGACTATAGCAATAATGGCGTGTTATTTGATACATTAGATGAAGCTGTAGATGTATTCATTTCAGATAACTCAATCAATGCCTGGATTAGTGTTAAAGGACAAACCACACATAAATCCAGTAATCCAATTAAGTATAATAGATTGGTTAGAGAGTACTTAACTAAGATATTTAAAGAAAAAAAATTATATATTGTGTTAGGATAAATACTACAGTAGACAGATATCTGTCTACTGTAGCGTTATCTTTATACTATCAATTCAAGAATTTCTTTTTGAAACTCTTTACGAATTTCTTCCAGTCTTTCTTGGAAGAATTTAATATTGGCTTCATTTTTAGCAGCTACTTCGATTAAACCTTTTTCAATAGCAGCTTCACGGTCTTCTTTGAATTCTCGAATAGAGAAATTCATCAGAGAGATTCTTCTTTCGAAATTCTTGACCATGCGTTCTACTACTTCTTCTTTAGATTCTTTTAATTCCAATTCTTGTTGAGTTGGAGTTTTAGAGAATAAATTGAATAACATAGTTCTTTCCTTTCTATAAAATATATATTACATTGATTCAATTGCTTGAACCATTTGCTCACTGAGACTTGCGATACTCTCACGCAAATCTGCGATTTTCTTCTCATAATCAGGGATTAATGTAACCAATCCTTTAGCTACACATTCTTCGCGGAATGCGATAGCCTGCTTCAGTAATTTATCTTGGAACCCGATACGACGCTCGAATCCAGAGATAATATCTTCGTCTAACTGACGGCTAAAGTTATCTAATGCTTTTTGTAATTCGTTCATGGTAATACTCCGTTATTTAATTAAAATAAAATAGTTATTAGAAGATTGATCTTCTCTTTCAATTTAGTAGTATATGTTTGAAATAAAATAAAATATATTAGAGTGCATCTTACGACACACTCTAATAAAATCAAGATAATAAGGAATTCCTCCATTTACTGGTAGATACGGTTTTATTGTGCATTACGGCCATGGATAGACCCATGATGACACTACCTAAGCTAGAGTTAACTGTAGCGATACCATTCTCGTAATTCGAGATATTAGGCCCTACACATTTCCTACAGTAACTATTGTTCTTAGAAGTACACATACTAGGTGCTCTAAACAATAAATACTTACCAGCTAAGTCTTTAATATTCTCATTAGTAATTTTGTAAGAAATACCCTTAACAATATACCAGTATCCAATATACTTAAGACATTTATCTACATCATCTGGCATCTTATATAATACACCATGTGTACTACCACAATCATCACCTTCTACTTTTAAGTTAGCAGCAGAACGTAATGCGTCTTTAACCAATACACCACCTTCTTGTGTTTCTAGACCACGACCAATAGAACCATTATACGCATCATTTACATAGACAGATAGATTCTTATAATCCACACCTTCTTTTAAACTACGTGTAACGAATTCACCTGGTTTATCATCTAGAGTAGATGGTGTACCAAAGTTATTGTTCAAACGTTTACGTGTATTGTTAAATGCTTTACCACTGATTAAGAAACCCATGGAGTCATCTCCTTTCATGAATTCCTTATCAATAGCCACTAATTCAGCATCTACTTTAGCAGCAATCACTGGGTCATTTAATCTATCACCATATTCAGCATAGAGTTCTTTTCTACGTTTCTCTAGTAGCGGATTAGTGGTTAAAGACTTCTCAGTAATAGAAGGTACGAATGTCTGTGTATAGTTTACTAAGTGTAGAGTATTCTCAGTATATTTCAAAAACTCTTCGGTAAATACTTCATCTGGTTTTTCTGGTTTATCTTCAGTAATATCGTCACGTGAACGTTCCCATTTATATAGAAAGTATTTCTCTACATCATTAGGGAAGAAACGTTTATTGATAAATGGTACTTTACCATTAAATGGGTCAATAACCATTAAATAGTTTTGAAACAGTATGCCACAAGAAGTTTTAATTTCTTCTTTTTGACCAGGAAATGTACCCATTGGTACGGTAATCATTTCACCTACTCTAAGTAATGGTTTAGTGATATCTGTAGCACCTGTAATCAATACTTCTTCATTGTCATGTATAAAGTAAAAACCTTTCTCATTTGTTTTAACTAAATAAGGAGTCTCATCTTTGGTTTTAAATACAGAGAAACAACTCTTAATCCAATATGAATCTAAGAACCATCTGTTTTTTAAACCCATGAGGAAATAACTATATTTATTCATTTCTTTCATTTTTAAATAGTCCTTGTTTTTACTTGAATTTCACGTACTGCTCTTAATATAGTATCAGTAACACTGTAATCAAATACATAATCACCAATATTATCCTCTACACACTCAGCAGGTTCGTCTGTACCATCTTCACTAATTAATGCAAACAGATATAAGTTATAACACTGTTCTTTTAAATCTAAGTCAAATAGAGTAGTAGAATAGATATTTAAATAACTACGAAATGGTAAACCTAGATTAACTCCACTTCTAATTAAATCAATTACCATGAATGATTCATCATTAACTGCTTTACAAAACTCTTTAACACGTAAAGCTATTTTAGTTAAGTCTTTAGGTTCTACAGGTTGTGTTTCTTTTTTATTTCGTAAATAGTTAACCAACTTCTCTTTAGTCATTGGTAGTATCTTAACAATGTGATTATTGAAATCAGATTCATCAATGTCTAAAGAACCTACTACATTAAGTAATTCGTAGAATGTTACAATAATATCTCTATCTGATTCTAGAATAGAAAGTGAGAAATCTAATTGCTCATTAGCTTCAATCTCAATAGCTTCTTTATAAATCTTATACAATATCTCGTTATCTAAGTAGTAATCTTCAGAAACAAAGAAACCAATTTCCATTAATAATTCAATTAATATTCCTTGAACAGAGCTTTTAATTAAATCGTCTAATTGACTCGTTGTAACGTCATCGTTACAGTTTTGGATGATATAATCTATGTTATCACCATAATCATCTCGTACACCTGTTACGAGTTCCATTATATCAGTATATAGGGCAACATCTTCTTTTTCCCATGTACTGGTAATGTAATTTAACATTAAATTACCCATTATAAATCTACCTTATAATAAAGTTAGTAAATAGTTAAAGACTAGCTACATATGTGATAATCTTTAAATTCATAACATAAATCGAAGAATGTTAGTAAATATACATTAATCGACTTATTAGATTCATTTAAATAAGGAAATCAAAATGACTGATGTAATCCTCCCGTTCAATTTAAAAAATGGTCAGCAAATTAAAACTTCATTCAATGGTGAAAAATACAGTAGTAACCGTTTGCGATTGAAAACAAACAATAAACACCTACGTGAGAAAGTATTGTTGCTTGACCCTAAGAAACCTTATGTTAAAGCACGCGATGGTGAATTAAAACCAATCGAACGTGTTCGTAAAATGCCTGAAGATTTGAAAGGTTTGATGACACAAGAAGAATATTCAACTCTGGTGGATACCACATTTGAATCTTGTGTGGAAATCCATAAACACCTGTATGAACAAATCCTGGCCCCTAAACGTGCACTAGAAGCCTTCGGTGCACCAGATAAAGAAAAGATGCTTGCCTTTCTTCCAGAGCGCAATAAGTTCAAATTATTGGCAAACATGACCGTATCTGATATGTCCGATATGGAACGTGAACTTAACTCTATTCGTAAACTTTATTCTAAATACCTGAATGAAGACGATACAGTTAAGAAAGAAGTAAACCAAGAAGATGCTTTCTTTTTGGAATTGATTACAGATATTAAATTACGCTATGTTGTGTGTGCTAACCGTATTCGTAATACATTGTTGTCCGAAGTACAACACATTAGCGACTTCTACACTACCATGGTAATTAATTATTATCATCAACACCCAGAAGAAGCTCCAGAAGATATTAAGAAATTCATTTCTGAAGAATTGTATAAATATACAAACCCTAATTTAAATGCTGCTCAGCCAGCACCTGTTAAAGAAGGAAATTAAATGAGTGACCAAAACGAAGTTAAGTTACATGATACAATTGACATTGAAAAAGCAGGTAACCCTACTGAACCTACACAACGTAGTAATAATGAAAATGTAGACCCAATGCACGATACAATTGATATTGATAAAGTAGGTAATCTTGCTGAATATGCTAATCGTGACAATAGTGAAAATATCGATTCAATGACTATTGAAGAAATGATTCAGAATGGTGAGTTAACAGATAACCACTCTAAAAAAGAACCCGTAGTCGAAGAGTCTCGAATTATGGATCCTTCTCTGTTTGAATCACTTAAAGCAGATACACCAGAAATTGCTAAGATTGATTTCGAAACACCTACTGAAGAGACAAATCAACCAGAAGATAAGAAAAAAACTGCTGCTAAAATTCTTCACAATGTACAATCCCGTGTAGGTGCAATTGATAAATCAGGTGTGAAACACTGGGTTCCTACTAGCTCACTTAATGAAGCAAAGAAACCAGCTTCTAAACCAATTCCTGTAGAAATTGCTAATCGTAGTTTGAGTAACTCAGATGAGAAAGTAGTGGACTTTAAGAAACGTGAAGACCTTGAGAAATTCAATGATTCTATCTCTATTCCACCTGATTCTAAAGAAAACATTATTCGCTACGTTACAGAAAATCCACATTCTGTAGAAGGCGATATGGGTTCTACTAAGCTCTATCAGCTTACTACAGGTATGGAATTGATTTCTGGTGAAGAAGAATTTGTCAATAAGACCCTTAATGATGAAAAAGTAGAAATCTCTACAGCATATACGCGTGAAGGTTCTGAAAAGAAAGTAGCTTCACACCGCTCAATGATGCGTTTGGAAACAGGTAATGTATCTGGTATTCGCGCTCGTGCAGCGATTATGGATTCATTAGGTTTGTCTACCTTCTTCGAGGTAGTATTACCACATTCTGGCTTGGTAGCTGTTATTTCAGCTCCACTGGTACATGAGCTGGTAGACTTACAAACTACCATTGATACTTCCAAGATTAACTTAGGTCGTTCTATTGGTGGTTCTAACTACGGTACTACTACTTGGTTTATCGGTAATAAACTGGTTGATTTGTTTATTAAGAAAATTGAACGAATCAATGTAAAAAACTATACACCAGAATTGCTTCGTAGTTTGATTGATCCAATGGATATTCCTACTATTGCATGGGCATTAGCATGTACTAAATATCCAGATGGTTATACCTATAGTCGTCTTGTACTGGGTAAAGAAGGACGTACTGAGTCTGTAATGGGTACCATTAATCTTAACGATATTTCATTCCCACTGAATTCTAAATTGTCTATTCGCCAAAAACAACATCTTGGCAATGCTGATAACATTATGCATTCAGTTGAAGAGATTGAATCTTATCGTCGAGATTGGAAATCTAAAGACGAGATTGAAGAATTCAAGCGCACAATTAGTGAACGTACTGTTATTCAAAATGGCCATCAAGTAACTAAGAAAGTAGAAATTACCTTTGCTCCTACTAATGTTGATAATTATGTCGAACATGGTACAGCATGGGACGTTTACTTGCGTGAAGCTATTAATGAAACATTGGCTATGGTTCCTGATGAAAATGTTCGTTCCGAATACTTGGCTCGTAAGATTACTGCCACATCAATGCGTGAGTATAGTCATTTGATTAAAGAAATCACTATTACTAACGATTACGGTGAACCAGGTAAAAATATCGTTACGGTTATTACTAGCCATAGTGATATCATGGACTTCATTGACATTTCTGCAAATGATATTAATTTGATTAAGAAATTCCGTGAAGCAGTGATTGAGTTTATTAACCAACAAACCAAGATTGTTTATGGTGTCCCTGTGGCAAATGAAACAGAGGAAACACATGAACTCAGTAACTCAATTGTCCCAATCAATCCGGTGATGCTTTTTTTTATTCTGACCGGTCGGATTTATCAGTCACTCGGGAACTAGACAATAGACGAGTAATACCTAATGCAACGGGTGCTATCAAAGACCCGTTGTTTGGTATCGACTTTGTTAAGCGTTCCGACATACTGGAAGATACTGCTGGTACAGACTATGGTGAGGAAGAGATACGCCATAACCGAGGTAATGAAGAGTTTAATACTGTTATTGCTTCTGGTAAGGCAGACCCTATTAAAGACGATGTATTGAAGAAACTTTCGATATTGTCGCTACACGATTCTTGTTATAATTTAGACCCAATGACAAGTAATAAAGAAAATGGGGAGAAGGTATGTCATTCCTCACTATACCCAGTAGCCATGAAAAAAGCATATGTTATTCATGGTGAGGGTAGTTTGTTACAAACAGCAATAGAAGAATTCATTTTACTAGATATTGGTAAGTTTACTAACATGAATTTACAGCAGTGGATGTCTTTAACTTATCATGAACAAAAGATGATAAGAGAGACAGTAGACAAGCGTAAGAGAATGGAAGCAGCTGCTACTGATAATTTAGTTAATGGATTAAAAGAATCCGCCGCTCAAGCAGAAAAAAATAAACAACATTGATACTATACCACTACTACCGATTGGTAGTAGTGGTATATATATATATCTAATTAGGTAAGTTATAAATGACTTCAGCCATTTGATAAAAACCATATTCTGCATTACAATCGTAACCAGGAGGATTTTCAGTTAATACTATTTCATTATCACTAATATACGATACAGATAGATTAAACTTAATCAAATCTTGATAAGGAATAGAGATAGAACCATTTGGACTAATAGAAACAGAACCAATATTTCTATTATTTATCTCAATGAATCTCAAATCGTTTATTTCTTTAGATATCCATGTGGATAACTCAAATAAACCATTAGCGATATGCCTACAAATAGTATAAGCTGTTTGCTCATCCATGTATAATGTATTCAGTAAACAAGCTTGTAAACTAGATAAAGTCATTTCGTAAGATAAATCATCTAAATGAGGATTATCTAAATCATGTTCAAATGTAGGATTCATCATTCTAGTTTGACTATTAAATAGATTACGAACAAAGTCGTTAATGATTACATCAAAGTTTAGTTTGTAAACAGCATTGATATTGGTTTGTTTAAATTTAAGATTACTGTACCCAATAACTAAATTAGCAGCTATCCTAAAGTCAACAGGAATACCAAAATGAAATTCAACTAGGTTTCTGTCCATTATCTATTACTCCGATACTAAACTCAAATTTACATTTATTACTTCAATACTAAGCTCAAATATACCTGAATGAATGACTCTAGTTTTATTCCAAGTCAGTTGAGGGTTAAGAACTTGTTCAAATCCTACTACAATAGTTCCAATCACATCAAACATTCCATTACAGATAATCTCAGCAAATATATTCCTTAATAAATTTTTAATATAAAGTTCACCATTAGTAGTAGGTATGTTTTCCTTATACATCGAATAAAGGTAAGAATCATCTAAACCATCCGTATTCTGAATACTAATCCTATCTAAATACTTTTTATAAGCAACATCGCTTAAATATTCAGCATCTTCGACAGTTAAAGCTTTATTGAAAGTATAAGTACCACTAATAGCTACCTCTAAGATAAATTGAATATCCTCTTTGGTATCTTTCTTATAAATTAATTTACCTAATTCATCAGCAGAGAAACCATAGAGACTTTCAATATTAATTAAATGTTTTACCACGAGATATCTCCAGAATACACAACGTCGTTTGAACCATACCCAAAGTCATTAAGACCGGTTTTAAGATTATACAATTCACCATTATCAAAATCAAAATAAATGTTACACAACATATTATTCTCTAAAATACTAACAAGAATAGGAGAAGGATCCTCTTGACGATAGAATATATCTGTATATGTTTCAATACTTGATACAACTATAGACATATTACCTTTATCATTCTCGATAATATAACGAGATAAATCTGGAAATGATGCGTAAAAGTATTGGTTAAAGAAGTACAGAAAGTAAGCAATAAAGTCAATAATCTCCACAGGAGTAGAAACAGATAAATCTACCTCTACCCCATCTTTATTTATTATCATACCACATTCTTCTTTAACTTCATCATTTTCTATTAATTCCTCGATTATAACATCCATTTGCTGGGTTAATGCTTCTATTGTCGTATAACCAGAGTAATTGATATAATGTCCTAATACTTCATCTGTTAGAGGCATTTGGGATACCTCTAAAGATCGTTTATCAATTAACATAGTGGTAAATATATACTCAATGATTTCTTCTACACCAAATGGGAAGTACTGTTTATTAGTATCGTACACACCATCGAACATATTATTATAGCATGAATCAATAGGTGAGTAACCCATAGCATTAATAACCCTATTGTATATCTCTCGGATAGAAACACTCATCTCTATTCTAGAGAGATTACTAAAGTCTAAATTCATTTTTAATCCTCACGTATTTCTAAGAACACCATATTTGGATTACGTCGTTTATCTATATCGACAGTTACAAAATAACAGTCAAAATCTCTCGGTACGAAATAGAGAAAATTAATGATACATTCAATAATAACCATCAGACTTTCTTCTAAATCATTATCTAGATAAACAGACTCAGCTACATATGTTTCATTTCCATTGATGTCCCTATAATGAATATTAATTCCATCAGTTACTTTTAATGTATTGGTAATGAAGTTACTAACTAACTCGATTTCATTATCAAGTTTAAAGATATCCAAGTCTTCTAACATAAACACAAATACATCGCGTAAAGTGAAATCAAAACTATTAATAAAATAATTATTAAGTTTATTAATTTCATCTAATGTGAAACGAAAACCTAATACGTGAATAATGTTAATGGGAATAATATACTTATCCATTTTTAAATTCCTTTATATAAATACTGAAGAGGATAATAAACCCTCTTCAGTATAATAATATATGTTTAATCTTATTTACAGTTTTTCTCTAATTCTTCATGGTATCGTTCAAAATAGATATGGGCAGATTCATCACTAATATAAATAACATCTTCTAACTCACCATTACTATTAGGGATATCTTTAACAACATATTGATTAAACCTTAAAATAGTTTCTCCTGTATTTAGAATTTTAATATCATCGTCTTTAGTCGTTTGAATCACTTCTTTTTGACGACATAAGTGAAACTCATTAATCTCATCTATAAACTCCTTATAGATTTCTTCACCACCAATAATCCAGATATCTGTACCATGTAGTTCAGCAATATTTCTTAATAGTTTCTTCTTATTGTCGATATTGTAAATATGTACAATGGATGGGTCTACCATTTGGTCTTCATTTAAAAACTCTTTTGAATTCTTACGACTAATAATATAATTAGTTCGATTAGGTAATGGACCTTTTAATGTTTCCCACGTTTTCCTACCCATGATAACAGGATGACCTACAGTTAGTTTTCTAAAGTATTGTAAATCAGCTTTGTTCTTAATAGGTAGCTTATCATTTAAAGAATAAATATAATAACCATTTTGGTTAACCACTACACCAATAATAGCCTTAACTAAATAATCATCTTTGTAAGCATATTCATCTTCTAAATCTTCAATATCTGAATTAGGTAACTGTTCCATAAAGGTACTCCTTAATATAAAATAATATACTGAAGAGGATATCCTCTTCAGTATATTATTAAGTAATATATAATTATTTAGTTAGTACTTAATCTACCTGGTTTGTTTAACACCATGGAAACCATCTAACGTTATTGGTAAGAACGATATTGGTTTAAAGATTACATCCATATCGAATGAACCAATATATACTAAAGAATCAGGATTAGCAGTAACCCTAATCTTACCAGTATCGTAGTTGTAACCATTTTGAGTATATTTAACCACAGTTACTTTTAAAGAATCCATTCTAAAATTAGCTCTACTTTTAATAGCATCAAATACTTCTTTTACTTTAGGAGTACTATATCGCCAACTATCAGTAGTAATACTAAACGAACCATCAGAGTTATCACCATCAATTGCGTAGATTAACCACTGTGCACCTACGTGGACTCTTCTGTAAGAACGAATAGTGCTAGAACCTTCCCAGCGTTCACTATTATCTTTAGCCGTAATTTTAACCGAAGTATTCTTTTCCTTCAAGAATTTATTACGGAATGCTTCAGATGCACCGAATTGGTCTTTAGTTAAACTATCAGGTAAGTTTATTTTAGGACGTGGTGTACCAAACTCAACCTCACTCAATTTTAATGGAAACTCATTAATCTCATTGATGTGGTTAAGTAGATTTTGTTCTTCTGAAATATTTGGATTGACTCTCATCTCAATCTCCTTATTACAGAATTACCAACTAAATGATTTAGATAAATCTTGTTTAACTGGTTTAACAGAAGTATGTTTAAAGATATCCGTTAGAACAGATAAAGTAGAAGACTCTACAGATACCATACCTGCTTCAGCACGTTCTACTACACGTTTAGCAGATTCCGCTGTCACTTCAACGTCACAAATATCAATAGCACCAGTATCAATAGCATTAACGTGATTGACAGATTCTAAAGATGGACTGATTAGTTTTTCAGCACAAGTAATACCAGGTTCAGTTACATAGTCGAATGTGATTACAGTGTGTAATACTTTAACATTACGACCACCCATGTTCTTACGAGTAGTCAGACTACGTATACTAAAACAAACATTAAATCCTTTTTCTTGCAAGTCTTGTTCTAAGAACTTACCATAAGGACCACTTGGTTTAATTTTAGCAAAGATACCTACACATTTCTCTTTAGTCAATGGGTCGATATAACCTGGTACCAACCAAATTGCACCAAAAGTAGCACATACTTTAGTTTCTTCAATTTGCATATTTCGTTCTAAGAACTGAATGTCAGTCATACCAGCTTCACGTTTAGGATGACCATATTCTGCTTTAACGAAACCACCTTGAATTCTATCATTAAACAAAGTACCTGGAGCAAAGAAGCTTTCAGCACCTTCTGAAGAATAGTATTCGTTTTGACCTGATTTATTTACATTCTTAGATGCGTGGTCTAACGCACCAATACAGATAGTATACCAACCACCTTCGTCAGGTCGTAAGATACCTTGTTTATCTGTACCATCTAATCTTGACATTTTATAGACAAAATTAGAATCTTTCATGTCGTAACTTAACATAATTAAATATCCATTTCTTTTTAATATCTTAAGATGTAATCGATAGTTTCTGTTTGGTTAGTTGGATTATTAATAGCTGAAACGACACCAGTGTAGAAATAACTACCAGTAATTTTAGTTAAGGCACTGGTAGCACTAAAGTTTACAGATGAGGCTGGAACATACACAGGTGGTGTATTAAACATATCAACTTCATTAATAATTTCCCGATAATACTGGTTGATGTCATTTGGGTTCCTCGCAATAATACTGATTGGTACAGTAGGTGCCTCCATTGTATCAGATAACGAAGCCCCAGCAAATTCATCACACGTATCGAATATCTTATTAATATCCATATACGTCACGTAGAATGGAACCTTACCCCTACTAATAAATTCCTTGAATACTTTTACGATAATATTATTATCTTTCAAAATATCTATTGTTTTAATAACCACAGAACCAGGTTGATAAGTTAACACATAATACGGTTCTTGTGTTTCCTCATGTGTAACAATATCGACAGAATCTGGGTCTGAATGTAAATACCCCATCATGTTGTGGATTGCATAATAGTTTCCATCTAATGTTTCTATTCTAAACAAACCATAGAACGAGGTATCTACACCAACAGTAGCCAGACCAACTGTTTCAAAACGTACAGGGAAAATGATTTTACAACCTTTAGTGGTAATTACTTGGTTGTCTACTTCTTTTAAAATATCTTTAATTTTATCAGCATCACGCTGTGACAGATTATTCATCAGTTGGTCCTTACAGATTAATAGCTTACTAGTTCAATTTGACCACTAACCCATTCAATTAATAAATCAATCATGGTGTTAGAAATCAATGAAGCTGGAGTAGCATTAGGGTTTTTAATTTCTAATTGATTAATACGTTGAATAATGACACCAGCCATAGTTTCATGGAAGAATAGTTTACAAATAAGTTGAGCAATAACCATTCGTAATGGAGTTTCCAATAAACGTGAACCAGGATAATAAGCATTAAGAAACTTATTGATTTCACTACGGTACTCTACAGACAATTTATTGTCTGGGATAAAGCTACGTAAATCAGAAGTCTCTTCACTGTCAATTGTTTCTTGAATCAAGTTAATGATATTACCTTGAATTGCATCCAAGAGACGAGAAATCTTACGGCTTTTCTCTACACGTACTTCACTTGATAAAATAACAGAACCACGGTCTTTTAGTTTATCCAAGTTTTCAACAATGCTACTAATAGAACGATAGTGAGCATTATTAGAAGTATTCAGAATACCTACCATTACTTCAATCTTATCTGGAGTTTCCCATTCATCGTATACTTTACCATAAACGGTAATTTCCTTCTTAGTTGTATCTGGGTTAATACCGTGGATTAGGATTTTACCAGAAATAGCGTTAGCGATTTGGTTAATGTTAGATTGAATCACACGAGCACAGGCAGAACGGAAGAAGTTACACCATACAGTTAAGTTAACATTATCTAAATTCAATCCTTTAGTAGGTTCTTTTGCAATTTTATCTACAATCAAGAAACCAACAACACTTAACAGCATATTGCGATAAGACTGAACCAAACCACCTACTTTCTCATTAGAGCTTAGAATTAATTCATTATAGGCAGTATCGAATAAATCACCTTCAAATGAATTATTCCAGATAGTAGCCAGTTCCATTATACCAGCATTAACATCATCACTGCTAGTACGACACATTTCAATTAATTGGTCACGGCTTAAGTTATCAGGGAATGTAGGTTTAAAGCTAGGACCTTTTTGTACACGCTCTACGATAGCGAAACTATTAATATATTGGCCTAATGGACCATATAGGAAGTCAGGAATATCCAATTTCTTAATATTAATTACAGCACCGCGTTGTTCTTTTTCTTTTAAAGTAACTTCTACTTTATTGTGCAAATCTTCGACAATCGGATTAACCACATTGCGAACAAAGTTTACTTGATTAATAAGAGGTTTAACATAGGTTTTATCCATTTCATCTAGAGCGACACCTAGTGCAATATTACCACTTAGAGCAAATGGGGTGTTAGCTTTATCAGATATCAAACTCAGACTTTGGTTAATGCTTTCAGTGGAAGCTACAATCTCTTCTTCAGGCATACAGTTTTTAAAGATATACTCTAAAGGACTGTTGGTTTGACATTTTAGTTTTTGACGTGGTAGTAAAGAAGCTTTAGCTGTTTGAGAAGAGAGAGCCAGTAAACGAGTGTTAATCATTTAGATTCTCCTTTAGAAATAATACGACGTTGCAGGTCAGCCAATGCCAACTCTTCAATAACGTCAGTTGTTAGAACATCGCCATCTTTTTCAGGAAGAGTACCGATGACATTATTAATTACATGCAGTGATAAACGACTCACTAGAAAAGCAGCACTGGCTAAAACCAATGCGTTTTCTGAATCGACGAGTATTTCTTTATTCATTTTAAATACCTCGAGGTTAGTAAATAAATTCATTAAACGTTTAATAAGAAGAGAGACTACTCCCCTAAGGAAGTAGCCCCTCTAGTCACAAATACAGCTATTTTTTACTATTAAAGTAGGTATCTGCTACTTTTTTACTCATCTCTACTAACAACATATTTGTCATACCCATTAGGAACGGACTATTGACGATCCTATTGTAAACGCTGTTGCTACCAAAGATAGCATCAAGTTCCATACCCATAGAACCATCCTTATTAACAAGACGTGGCGGCTCATCGTATACATAACCCACAGTAGCCTTGAGCTGGGCTGCATAGACCAGTTTCCATATTTTCAATAAGAGTCGTTAGCTCTTACCCGTGTGTATTACACACTGCTTACACTTTCATGTAAGAGAAGACTATATCTTTTCCCTATAACAATAACTACCAATTATAGGGAAGTCCCCGTTTTCATTCACTTGAACGTACACCGTGGCAAGCGGTTAGTCGTTGAACTTTCAACATATGTTAATTAAACACTTAGCTGCTTAGCTGCTGATTACCCAATTCTATTTATTTTCATACCCTCACGCTTATTATTTCTAATTACGTTGTGGTTAAATAGACTCTAAGGGACTTCCAGCAATTAGAGGACATTCGACTAGATATTACTACCTAGAAGGACAAGTTAACTCACTTTATTTAAAGTTAACATTTATCGCCTACACTGATACCTTGATTACTGCTGATGGTAAATACAATTACAGCAGTGTCTACAAGCAATGGATTACCATCTACACGATAAGTATCGTCTACTTCACCGGTATATGGTTTTTTACCTAAAGCTTTTTGTAAAGCAACCAATTTATTATCAGAAGCATTAGCTATTTTCATTAGTGATTCAGACATGTCTTCTTTATCACCATTATAGAATACTTCTACTTTATCAATAACACCATTAATGCTACTTTTAGGTGCTGACTTACTTAAGTTTCTTAGTAAATCAATACTGTTTTCATCAAACAAATTACCATCATGAGTAATACTGTCTTCAATGTAACATAGTGGGTCATCAATCTTAACTACGGTACCAGGTTTAGCCAGTCTATGGATACTTTGGTCAAAGTTTACAACTACTTCTTTTTTAACTACAGTTTTTACACGGGTATTTTCACCAAAGTTACGAGTAATAGCTGTAGAGTCTTCAAAAGTATATGGATGCTCAATCAATGCCACTTTACCTAATACACCAGTTTTCATAGCCAGTTTACCAGGCTTCATCGAATCAGGTGTAAAGAAGTCAGAGTTATACGCTATCGCATCACCTTTCTTAACTTTATCACTTTTCTTCAAATGAGTAGTAATATCGTGAGCAGTATTGAAACCACCACTAGAACCATAACGTCTACCGATTTCTACTTGTTTCGTACTACCGTCTTTATAAGTAACGGTGATTGCAAAATCATTAACATCGGTGACGACACCATCTTGTTCAGCAGTAGAAGCGTACATATCACTACAACGCTCTACTAGTTTTTCATCATAACCAGTACGCAAAGGCATTACTTGACCATTAGATGAAGATAAGCTGTGGGATAGCTGAATGTTAATAAAATTCACGCGTTTTGGCCTACATATGAACGAAAGGAGCATGTGAAACATTTTATGTTTCATGCTTAATCGTTTCTTAAGTTAGACTATATCATACCGCAGGTTGGTTAGACCTACGGCCCGTCAGCTTGGGAGAGCCTACATATTGTAAACTCTCCTACTCTACTCACTTCCACTTATTAGCCCTTATTTACTAATAAGTGTGTTTTCGATAGTCGTTGAACCTTATTCTATTTTATATTCTGAAATAGTAACGAATATAGAGTTTTCTCGACTATGGTACTCATTAAACACTCGACCATTCTTCTTAACGTTAAGTTTTAGTTTAATTCTACCAAAGTATAAATCTTTTTCGTTATAACCAGGAAGTTGTGTTAACTCTCGAGTGAAAACATCGATATTCTTCCAGTAATCAGGAAGTCTATCAGTATCCATTTGGTGGAATAGATGTCTTAGTTTTCTACGGATAACACTATTTACCCTAGTTTTTGGTGTTTTTTCAAAAATAGAATCTTGGCTGCGGATTTTCTCTATTACTTTGCTTTTTACCGTCTCAGCTTGATTAGAGCTGCCCCCAAGTATATCGCTACCCTGGGTTGGTACAAAGTACTTAGCGAGAGGTCCCCGCAATTCAAACGGTTTAAGGACGACCCAATCGTGGTAGTAAATCCAGTTATAATCATCTGCATTAGTACGATTCTTACACCGATAAGATACAGTTGTTTTACCACAATTAAAGAATCTACCTGCATCATGTACCGATAAGAAAAACATGATATCGTCGTCATTGTAAACAAATACAGGTCTGATATCTTTATTCTTAGCAATAAGTTCAAGCATCGGGTCCACCACTAATCTCCAAGGATTAGGATTGTCACGATACTTTACGAGGCACATGTTTGGCGTGAATGGTTGTTCTTCTTTAGACAACCAAACCGATAATGTGGATACACCTAAGTTTAAAAACTTAGCTGCTTCTGTTAGTGTGTCAAATTCGTACTCTAAAGAGGTTGAAAGGTCTTTAACAGATATAGGTTTTTCTTTTCCATTTAAGAAAATAAGATTGTCATCAGGAAACTCTTGGTCAGGGTGACAGTATTGCCAGCCTTCAGGAAAAACAGTATTCGGACTGTCTAATCTATCGGTTCTCTTAATTAAATCTTTGGAAAGACCGATATGTCTTTCGCAAGCATTGCAACTTTTAAATAAGATAATCTCTTTAGTTTCCCAATTTCTAGCTTTTACAGGAGTGTACTTGTTAATATACCCGCCTTTGATGAAAGCTCTTCTTATGTTTTCCTGGTTAGTGACTAATTCTAAATTCTCAAGTCGGTTATCAGTTTTGTTTCCATTGATATGGTCAGTAACTTTATCTTTAGGCCATTTATCAGACTCTAGAATATAAGTTTTAACTACTAGCCGGTGTACTTGAAAAGTTTTCTGTATACCGTACTCTACTACTAACCGCACGAAAAGATAGCCATTAGCTGATTTAGCAGGCTTTATTAGTTTTGGATAACCTCTTACTAAAGATAAGACATCTCCAGTTTTACTAATGAAATATTTCCCATTAAATCCAGGAACTTCTTTAAATGAAGTATTATTAAATTGCATTGTTTTTAACATTTGTATTACCTTAAAAGTGTTGTATCAAATGTTAGCAATGCTTAAAATAATTTTTATTGTACAAATAGTACAAGTCTCTATAACTGTTTTTAGTTTATATAAACTAGATTTACTTAAATCAATCGTCCATATCAGAACAAGGATACATCAATGCTGATGTAGAGAATACATTTTCAGGTTTTAAATCCTTATTCACTTCTTCAGTACCAGAATTTTCTGGTAAACCGTATAATGATTTAAACTTAGGATTAGCAGACATGTAAGTGGTTACACCAGCATCACTACTGTCAACACTAGCTTCCGAAATAATACCTATAGAAGTCTTGTGGTGAATACGTGTACGTTTAACCATACTTTTCTTACCACGACCACCATTACCACTAAATGTCGTTACTTCTTGTTGTTTTAAATCTTGAATTGGATTTAAGTTCTCTACAGTCTGTTTAGATGTATCTTTTAAGATAGACATCCATACTGCTTCTGGGTTAAGTTCAATTGGGTAGTTTGCTTTAATACCGTGCCTATTGTGTTCACGTAACGAATTAACAATGGCTTTATATACTTCACCAGCCATTCTTTCATAACCGGCAATACGTTGACCAGTCATGTCTACTTCATCAGCATGATAGCGAGTTAATAACAATTCAACAGAACGAATTAATAAACCAGTAAAATCAGTAGGCTCATTCATTTCAATCAAAATACGTTCAGTAATCGGGTCTACAAACATGTTGTTGTATAAATCAATTTCCTTAACATATCGTCCTGGAATTTTAATAGACTCTAATAGATTAAAATAGATTTCTTTTCTATCTAATAGGGTTATTGCAGTATCACTGGTATCGCACTTACTTAAACCAGATAAGATTAATGAAGCCATTCTATCTTTACGAGATAATACTAAAGAGAAATCAGAAAACTTAATCATGTACTCGTGACTTTCTAATTTAACACGTGTACCTGTTTTGACTGTTTTATAGTATTTTGGTTTTAAAGCAGCAATCAGTTTAGTTAGACCAAGTTTATAACCCAATACTAAACCAATTGGCAAAGGCTTACCCATGATATCGATGGTAACTGATTCCACAGGTGCTTTAGATGAATCAATACCACACATGGATTCAATATCACCTAACTCATTTACTTCATTACCAATAACAGAATAGAAAATACCGTCTTCATTGACACCTAAGCCAAATTTACCTTTATAACTACCAGCAAAGAATAATCCTTTAGATTCTACACTTCTAACTAAGTCATTACCAAAACGTTCATTGGCTTTGTGATAATCAAAATAGATAAAAGCGTCTTTTGTAGTGACTGCTCTAAAGTGCATGGATAATAAAGAGTAAATATCTGGAGCTTTTACATTATTATCAAATACATTACCACTGCGTGTTTCTTTTACTGAATCTAATTCTGGATTAAATGCTATAGCGCGTATTTGTCCAATTAACCATTTCTCGTAATTAAACTGACGAGTAGTATCACGTTTAGCAAATGTTTTACCAAAGTAAGAAGTAAGCGCTACAGTACTATCATTTATCTTACGAAGGGGCAAGTCCCGCCTGGCCGATCTCAATATGTAATCTACGCCTGAAATCTTAAATTTACCATCGCTGTTTACTCTAGGTAGTTTAACACGAATGGTAGATTGCTCACCTTCGATGGGTTTAATCTTCATGGAGTATACATCGTAACCACCCATGATGTTTTCATGAGTTTGCTTACGTATATCGTGTACAATCGCACCACCACCTTGAATACCTACCATCATTGCTGCTACATCTCGTTCCAAGTGTTTCTCAATGTAGCGTTTACCCATGACATTTAAAGTAGAAACTTCTTTATCTTCATTTGAAATTTCTAATTCTTCAGGTTTAGTATTAACCATTTCACCGACGGTCATTTTACTGTCATTGGTTAATTTCAAATTACGATACTTACCAATAGATTTACGAATACCATCGTATTTAGATACTGTCATGTTTTGGTTTTTAGCAATATAATCTAAAGCAGCTTTGGCTTTCTCTTCAGCTGTTTTTGTTTCTTTAGGTTTAGTTACTAAAACAGGAATTTCTTCAATAGGTAATTTAGATACATTAAGTATATCAGACACATCTAAATTAGTATCAATTCTATCGTTAAATTCTTCTTCTTGTTCAGTAGGGATAGAAACTACACGACTAATATTAATGTTGTTTTTCTTCTCTTGCTCTTTAGAATCAAGAGACTCAGAATAATCAACATCGTCTTCTTCGTCGATAATATCACCAATAATATCTAAGTCTTTTTGAACAGTTAAATCAGCAGAATCATCTGTAATAATGTTTTCACTAATATCCAGATTATCTTCTTCCTGTCCTTCTACTTCTACTTCATCTGCGTTATCAGTTGTATCATCTTCATCATCTACATCTACTGGTTTTTCATTTACCTTAGTATTAGTAAGTGATTTACTTTGTTTATCTTTATTAGATTCGTCATCAGAACCTTTAAAGTCTTCTGTTTCTTTAGCTTCTTGTTCTACTACTTCTTCTTCAGTTAATTCAATTAAACTAGAATCTACAGAAGCTTTGTTTAACTGAATAAGCATTTTAACAAAGTTTTTAGACATATTGGTTGGGTCTAGTTTACCTGACTTGTTTTCATCAGATTTACGCCATCTGTCTAATTGACCTAAAGAATAATAAGTAAAGACATTATTGCTAATAAAGACAATATTAATCTTATCTAAGATTTTTAAAGGAATGTTTTTAAAGATAGACTTATTACGATTTAAACCTAACCATTTCCACAATTCGAAAATAATCAGTTTCTCTAGTGTATTGAAACGAGTAAAGAACATATTGGTTACAGTATTTGCAGCCATCTTCATCTCAGATACTTTTGGTAAGTCTTTTAAATCAGGTACATTTAAGAAAATAAACTGATTATAATAATCACCATGAGCATCGTAAATGTCTTTCATCCCTTTAATAAAAGTATTAATAATATTAGTATTCTTATAATAAGGAATACGAATCTCATTACCTAAGTATTTATACCTTTTATCGCAAATAGCATAGTTTAAAATAACAGGCACTAAAGGATTTGGTTTTACTTTACTTAAGTCGTAACAAGGAATAAATTTGTGATTCTGTTTAATGTATTTACGAATAACTTCCAAAGGCATAAACGCACGTACATTCATGTTACCTAAACGCGTAATTAAGTCTTGGTAAAAATAAATAGGAATACGCTGTACAGTTTGCTCAAACATAGGGTTAGTTTTGCTTGGCCCTACATCATCACTGGTGCTACCAAAGTAATGAAAAGCATTTTGTTTCGGTAAGATAAATTTAGATAAATTAAAAATCCTAGGAGCTTGTAACTTATCTACAGTTCGATTACCGAATTTAAGATAAAAGTTATTGTAGTTTATTCTCATTTCACACTTTCCTCAAAAGTACCAAGATTATGGCAAACAAAGTTAATCGTGTCAAAACCCAGTGGATAACGAATCTTTCCGTCACTCCCAACGTAGGCTTTTTTAGTTTTCTTATACTGTTTAATCTCATTTTTAGATTCCTCAGTAAATGAACAAATAAGGTTATTCATGTCCCCATCATTCGACTAGGAGACTAATAGTTGGACCATATCATCATCTTCAACATTACTTGCTAAGACTCCAAAGTAACTGCAAAGCTACTAAGAAGGATACATAGAGGATTTGTATTTTATTACAAAGCCACTGTACCTGCCCCCCATTTCACGATACTTAATAAATTAAGTACAATTACGTCTTTCGACTGGCCTCTGAACGTTCACCCTTAATGTTAAGGGCGCTTCGCTGCGGATTGCTGTGTTGACTAATCTCTTTTACTATACCTTAATTAGTTAGATTAAGCCCTATAGTGTATTACTACCTATAGTTAGTGTATTAGTCTTTTTACAGTGTTCCCGTCAATTAGAGGGGTTTGCTATTCTCTTATTTCTAAGAGAAGCGGACAATGAATTTAAATTTAGATACTATACTAGTATTAAAATGTTAATCGCACATATGTTTACCATTATCGATGTCTTTTTCCACAATGATATATTTATCTTCCCACTTAAAAGGTGGTCTACGCAATCGATACTTCCACGTACCTTTACCAGTACCAAGTGCTTTTGCTAAATCATTAAGACAATTGTATGTTATCACTTCACCAGTCTTTTTGATAGTAACTTTCAATGGGTAGTTAATAATAGGTCTTCTGTTATTGTATTTAACTTCAGGCCAACCTTCGTTAAAGTTAAAATCACTTTTTAGCATATAAGCACAACTATCTGGATATCTAACCGTACCTCTAGATAATAATCTAATCTCACCAACACCTTTAGCTAAATTTAACTGTCTTTCCATTTCTCTAATACTAAAGTATTCTTTAATTTCCTTAGTATCGCAGTTATAAACTAAAATAGGTTGTTGTACTATAGTTAGATATTGTTTAGTAGTCTGTAGATTATTTTCTCTACGACTTTGCCATCTCAGGTTAGATAAATCGTTATTCTGTGGATTACAGTCTAAGTGGCTAACGTCTAATTCAAAAAAGTTATTAGGCATTGGTAAATAAGCATAAGCTAAAATCCTATGTTGGCTTTGGCTAATCATTTCTTGCTTATAGTCTATAAATAAACTACAGTTACGATAATGAAGTTTAACCCTTTTAGCTTTATAATAACCAATCTTAACTATTTTACCATCACTTATCTTCTTAATCACACCTTTTCTATTAATCTTGTATCTGGTAAATCCAGGTATTAATCTAAATCCATCTTCATCGTCTTTAATGTTGGTGTTATTCCAACTAAGATTATACGGATGTAGACTACCTTTATCACCGTTGATATAAATTATATCCCAATCCATTATCTCCCAAAAGAAATCAGGATTACCATTTTTAAATACAAAATTAATAATATTAGCTATTCTTACTTCTTTGCCTTTAATATTTACAAAGAATTCACCTTCTTTTTCAAAAGGCAATACTTGTTTAACTTTAGGCAGTATGGCTTTTTCAACATGGAAAATATCGCCTTGGATGTTTACTGTATAATAGTCCTTATCTGTTTCCAGAAAGATATCGTCAGTTTTATCATTGTGTCTTCTTAACATTTTAATTACCTATCTATAAAAGTTATTCAAAAACTTGAATTTAATTCATAAATAGGTGGACAATACCATTAACGGTATTTATATCTAAATTTATCTCGTAGGCTCGTCCGCCCCCATCCCTTTATACGCTGTCACTGGTGGACTCATGGAATTGAAACTATCCATTCCGTATACAGGGAATTTTAAAAACTCTGGAATATTATCATCAATCTCCCAGTTATCATTTAACATCTTACGTTTTTCTGTTTTGGTAGTCGTCATGACGATGGTGTCGCCAGGGACATTACTACCAATACCTGTAATAGGATAACGTGTAGCAAATCCTGGAGTATCATTGATTTCATGATAAGTACAGATATAAAGTAATTCGATAAATGTTAATGGGTGAACATCTTCCTTACTTCTATCAGGTGGTAACTCTGTAATACTATTCATGATTTTAAAAGTATTATCAGGGCCTTTATAAATTAAAGCAAGGTAATAACCATCTACTTCAATAGCCTTATGCCTAACAGCATCTGGTTTAAAACGGTGAATCAGTTTACGAATACCTTCATCGGATTGGAATACATCAAACCAATCTTGATTAAGATAAACATCTTCTTCTTTTAGTGTTTTCTTATTAACCAATTTGACTGGATGCAAAGGGTCGACAAACTTATCTTTTAAGAAGCTACTTTTAATACCACGAATTGCAAATGGTAGACACGACACGAGTTGTTGATACAAACCAACGACAATATTATTATAGCCCTGGTTATCTTTATCATGTGCAAAACGACCAGATGCTTTAGGTGCTGTAATCACGTTACGAGTAGTTTGGAATACGTTACGTGAAGCCCATTTACCTTGGATTAATTTCTTCTTACCATGACCTGTAATTTCACCTAAGTACATAAACAATTTTAAAGCAGTCTTTTGAATTGCATAACGTGTATTATTTAATAAAGCCATGTTTGATTTATGCGAAGTACTACCAATAGAAGAAGCTAGAGATAATAACTCACGATAAATTTGGTTTACTTCATCATGGGAAATTTGACCATCTTTAAATTCCACATCACGATAACCAGCTTGTAGAATAATAAACTTATTAATCTTTAGAATGTCTTTATTCTTTTCAATTAACTTAATAGTCTCACGTCGTTTAGGTGAACCAGTATCTGGTAATTGATACTTATCAAAATTTCTAAAGAAGAAATCATAACCAGTTTCACCATCAATCGCATTAGAACGAACAAACTGCTTCGTTTCTTCGTCAAAAACAGCGAATGCAGTACCTGCCATAATTTCGTCAAGTAATTTATTTGCTGAAATCAATTCACGATAAACTAAAGGATGTAGAATCTCTACATTTAAATCCATATAAGCTTGTTTCTTTAAACGCAATGGGTCGCCTACAGGACCAAAGATTTCATTAGACCAAAGACCTTCTGGGTGTAAGTTATAGTTCGCACCATCGAACATATTACCAGAAGTAACTTTGCCTAGTTGTTTATAAATATTTCCAGAATCTAGATTAAGTAAAGAAAGATTAAAAGGTGTTCTGGCCTTTACTTTCTTATTGTAATTTTCATCCATAAGAATTATTCCTTATAATGAGAGTAGCCTAACATCCAGTTAGGCGTAAAGTTATGAAATCCCAATAATATAATTGGAGTATATAAATTTTTAATAAAATACAAACAGGAGCATTATATCATGTTTGGAAAAAAGAAGAATATCCAAAAAGCCATGGCTATGGATAATGAATTCGATTTCGACTTTGATTTCGATGACGAAATGGGTGATGCCGATATGTTTGGTGATGGGGAATCAATGGATTTTGAAAAGAATAAATCCAATCGTTCTCCAGCATTAAATGCTACAGCTGATGTTGCTAAGGGTATATCAGATGCTGTCATCTCTAAACAAGGGATGAAGACTATCCTAACTAAAGTACTTCCTAAATCTTACGGTGAAGTATTCGAAGAAGTATCCAATGCAAAAGATAACTTAGGTTATACCATTGGTGAATCTTTAGAATCACTCAATTCAGTTAAAAAACAAACACAAAATCTATTACGTAAAGCTATTCCTGCTGCAGATAGAAATGGTTTAACCAAATTATCTAGTCTATTAAATAAGGTAGCTGGAGAAGCTGAAGATTCATACGATAACCAGCAAGAATCAATAGAGTCTAAACGAGACGATTCTATCAATCAAACTCTTGGTGAATTGTTTAGTTTACAGACTAAAGTACAGCAAAAACAAAAAGCCATTGACGAGAAAAAAGAGTTGGCTCGCGATGCTGTTGAAACCACACGTTTTGAAGGTCAATATCGTGTACTCGCATCTGTAGATGCTTCTTTACGTCAATCTGTATTATTTAGTAATACCAATACATTTAATTATTATCGTAAGTCGATTGAATTAGGTATTAGACAATTACACGTGTTAAGTGATATTTATCATAACCAGTCTACCTCTAATATTACCTTATTGAAAACATTAAACGATATTAAATTAAATACTGGTTTACCTGATTATGTTAAAATGAAAAACACAGAAGCATTGAAACAGCAGGCTAAACAGAAATTTTTTGGTGGTATTTCTTCTAGTTTCCTAGATAGATTCACCAAGAATATTGGCGAAAATATTACTCAACATATTGGTACTTTAAGCGAACTTACTGAAACACTATTTCCATTCCTAGAAGATGGTATGGATAGCTTAACAGAAGAAGATGATGGCTTTGGTGAATCTAAAACCCGTAGAGCCTCTTCTTTAGCCTCTGGTTCTTTATTGGCATTAGCTGGTGATAGAATCGGTAAATCACTAAGAAAAAGAATGAGAGGTAATAAGTACGGAGATAAGATTCTAGAAGGTGGTGTTAAGTTAAATCGCTTTAAGAATAACATGGGTCCTGAATTATCTAAGATGTTAGGTAATAAGGCAATTGAAGAAAAGCTAATTAAATTATTTGGCACAAGAGCAGAGAACTTTGATGGTACACGTGGTGAGAAAGAATCAAACGGGTTTGTAGAATTCCTCCTAAATGGTGTCGATTGGTTAAAGATGCACGTAGATGAGGCTTCTGATAAAGCTAAAGCTATTACAGTAGATAACTTAAATGGCTATAAAGACTTTAATACACCAGAAGGCCAACAAAGATTAACTAATAAATCGGTTAATGTTATTATCCCAGGATACTTGTCTAGGATTTTACGTGAAATCACTATGTTAAGAACAGGTGCTCCTGCCGAGCTTTTAGACTATAACCACGCTACAGGTTCATTCCAAAAGAGTTCTGTTATTCAAAAAGATTTATCACTAAGAGCAATTGGTGAAAGTGCTGCTAATACATTTAAGAATACAGGTAATGATATCTTAACTAAGTTAGAATTACATGGACGCAATAAGATTGGTAAGCTAGAATACAGAAATGGTTTTACTAAAGCTGATGCTGACTTAGTAGGTCAAATCTTGATATCCTATAGTAAATCAGGCAATCCATTAACACCAGAATTACTTTCTAACCCAGATACTTTCTCTACATTACTGGGTGAAGAAAAAGCCAAGATAATTGCAAACAAATTTAAAGAATTAGATAAGAAAGACCTAGATACAGGTAGTGATGAAATCAGTAATATTAATTCTACGATTAATAATGCTTCTAAATCATTAGAACCAAATATTCAATTAATTAATAATTTGGCTGCTACTGGCCAATTAGATTATTTAAGAAGAAGTGGTTTGGTTTCTTTAAATGGTAAAATCGGTTATGAAAAATTCATGAGTGGATTAGCTGGATTATCTAACGAAGACTTTAAAGCCATTAAGAGAAATTACTATAGTGACGATAATGACAACCAGTTTTTATTTAGAAATACCAATCTAGACTCTAATTCTGCATTAGCCAATGTAACACAAAGAAGAGCTGGTGCATTTGGTAAGAGTATGTTTGGTCAAAGAATCTTAAATCGATATAACGATGGTTCTTACAATCCAAATAGAAAACTATTGCCTTCAATGTTAGTAAGTGATTTAGAAAGAATGGGTAGTTTTGCATCTGGTGGTTATACAGGTAAATCTACTTCTGGTAATTCAGAAGACGAATTAGCCGGTGTAGTCCATAAAGACGAATATGTTATCAACCAAGAAGATGTTGAAAACATGGGTGGTCCTTCAGCTATCCAAAAATTTATCAACATGTTCAGAAGAACTGCTGAAAAATCATCTAATGCATTTGATTCTATTAAGAATACACTTAATTCCCAAATTGGTTCTAATAAAGAAGGTAAATCTAATTTAGAAATCATTGCCGATAATACCACTTTAACTAATCTGTATTTAAAAGTAGCTGTGCAGAAATTAGATACGTTAAGTTCATTGGCTATTTCCGATAAAGTGGAAAACAGTGACCCTACTACACAAACAGGTAAACGCTGGTGGCAGTTCGCTAATAATATCTTTAGACGTAAACGCCAAGTAATGGGTCCTCCTAGACCAAATGAATCTATTGAAGAGCAAAAGAAATCTTTGCTTAGACAAAATGCAGAATTCCTTTGGGGTATTGGTACATGGCCATTTAGAACAGGTATGCCTGCCGCATTAGGTTTAGGTTCTAGTATTGTTGGTGGTGCTTTTGATTTATTTAGAGACAATAAAGATAAGTACATGAAGAATGTACAAGATTTTTATAACGATAAATCAAATAAACTTAAAGATAAGTTCATGGATGTCTATAAACAAGGTACACCTGAACCTGTCTTAAGAGCCAAAGACTTCATGATGGGTAAATACCGTACAGCAGAAGGTAAAGTCATTAAAAAATGGGAAGATATCCAAGACTCTATTTACGATGAAGAAGGAAACCTAGTACTTACTTACGATGAATTTAAAGATTCTATCGTCATGTTTAAAAATAAACCAACAGTTGTAAGAGCAATGAATTGGTTTAAAGAGAAAAAGGTACTTCGTAAACTAGGTGGTTTAGCACTAGGTGCAGCCTTATTAGGGCCAGCAGGTGTTATTCTTGCAGCAGGACATATGTTAGCTAAGAAACATAATCTTTACGGTAGAGTAAAAGAAGGTTATGCTAACGCTTTACAAGTAGATGTATACTTACCTAGCGACTTGAAAAACCCAGTAATGCTTGCTCGTGATATCAAAGACAGAATGTATTACGATGAAGGTGCAAATGACTATGTAACTGACGCTCGTAAAATGATAGGTCCAATCTACGATGTTAGACAAATGCAAGAATCTGGTACACCTACTATTATCGTTACCCAAGAAGAAATCGAAAAAGGCTTAGTAGATAAATACGGTAATAAGATTGGTACAATGGGTAAATTAGTCGCTAAGAAACTATCCAATATGGCTGGTAACTTAGTATCCAAAACTGTAAACTTAGGTGTTAAAACTGCAGTAGGTACATTTAAATTAGCTCGATTTGGTTTTAACTTAGCAGTAGGTGCAGCCAAGATTGGTTGGGCTGTTTTATCTGGTGCTGCTTCTGGATTTAAATCTGGTTTCGATAAAGGTATTGGTAAAGTAAAATCAGCAATGGATGGTATGTTCTTAAACCTTGCTTTGGTTAACGATACTAATCGATATCTCTATGCTATTTATAATCTCTTAGATAAACGTATTCCATTGCCTGCAGGCACTTTAGGTGATGTAGATGGTGATGGTTTACGTGAAAATGGCATGGCAGATAACCGTAAGAAACGAGCAGAAGAGAAGAAAGAAAAAGCAGAAGACGAGAAACAAGCTAAACGAGACTTCCGATTAGCCTCTATGATTGCCAGTCTTTTACCATTTGGTTTTGGAAAAGGTAAAAAGAAAGGTGAGAAAGAAGGTGAAGAAGAAGAAAGTGGTGGTTTGTTAAGTACACTTTGGGATGGTGCTAAAACTGTCGGTGCTGGTATGTTAGGCTTAATGGGTTTGAAAGGCGGCGGTAAAGCAGCTTCAGCTGGTGGTAAGGTAGCTGGTGGTGTATTAGGTAAAGCTGCTAAATTCTTACCTGGTAAGTTAGGTACTGCTGCTAAAATTGGTGGTGCATTACTAGGTGGTGGTAAAGCTGTAGGTCAAGGTGCGAAAGCTGCCGGTGGGTTCTTAGCCAAAGGTGGACTAGCTGGTAAACTTGTAGGTAGTTCTGCTAAACTAGGTGGTAAATTCCTAGGTGGTCTTGGTATGGTCACTTCTGGTGTATCGATGGCAAGCAACCTTATGCAGGGTAACTTCGGTGATGCCGCATGGGATGCAGGTGGTTTAGCTTTATCTGCTGCCATGACACCAGGGATTGGTTTAGGCGGCTTAGCCAGTGGTCTAGGTACCGCAGCTACATTCTTAGCGACTAACCCAATTGGTTGGGCTATCTTAGGTACAGCAGCTGTAGGTGCCGTAGGTTATGGTCTGTATAAGCTATTGAAGAATGATACCAAAATCAATGACAAAGTAAAAGCACGTTTGTTAATGTATGGTTTTAATCCAGATGAAGATGAGAAGAAAGCTAAGATTATTCTGAAGTTTGAGAATATGCTAGACGAAGCTGTTCGATTTGTAAATGGACAGATTAGCATCGATGAATCTAAAATAGACATCGAAGAAGTGATGGAACTATTTGAAGTAGATAAAGAAGACCAAGAGCATACAGCTAACTGGATGTACTGGTATAACTCTAGGTTCAAACCTGTGTTTACAAAAACCATGAGTGTATTAAAAGGTATTAATCCTAAGTACAGTGCTGAAGATGCTTATGATTTAAAAGACCAAGAAGAATATAAATACTACGTAGGTATTAAACCAAAACCAGGTGAATATAATTCTACACAATCTCCATTTAAAGATACTGCAATCAATAGTTCAGGTGAACAAGCAATTAGCTTTATTGATAATATCTTAGCTAAGATTAAATCCACTCCAGAAGGTGCTAAGTTTGCACAAGGTGCTGCCATGGCAAATGGATTACAAGAGCAAGCTAAGAAAGACGCTGAAACTGCTAAGATAGAAGCGGGTTTAGATAAATCAAAAGCTAAAGATATTGGTACAATGGGTGTAGGTGTCACAGCAGCTGGTGCTGCCGGTGCATTAGCAGCTTCTGCTACTAAGAGTAAGCCTGTTACTGACTTTGTTAAAGGTGCGGGTAAATTTAGTTTACTTGCTGCTGTTCCAGGTATTGGTATTATTACTGGGTTAGCCAGTAGTTTTGGTTTATTTGAATCAGATACTGCTGAAACAGCTCCTACTCAAAATGGTTACGACCCATTTAATGCTATTCGTTATAAAACATATGGTTTATCTAGCTTATCAGAATCAGACCGTATTAGTACATTAGCTCGTTTAGAATTAATGGTGAAAGAAGGCGTAAACATATCTCAAGGTAAAGCAACCTATAAAGGTGATATAGCAGAATTAGTCATTAAAGCCTGTGGTTTATTTGGTATTGATAAAAACGATACTTCTGGTTTACAAAGATTGACCATGTATATTGGTGGTCGTTTCTTACCAGCATTCTTGAACTTAATGAATGGTGTACGTTCAGTATTAAATACTACAGATATCTTTGTTATTTCTCGTGCTAGACCATCTGAACAAATGGCTATTGCGACTACCATGATGAACAGTGAAGGTAAATACGGTTCCGTATGGTCATGTACTGTTTCACCATGGGAAGGATATACACTAAATACCAATAAAGCGTCGGCAGACCCTGATATTAATTACCTGAAAAAAGATGTAGAATCTAAAGGTAGTTCTGAAGGTAAGATTAAAGCTATTGAAGAAGCCAATAAATCTACTACCATGGGACAATTATCTAGTGCCATGGATAAGGTAAAAGATTATGGTTCTAATCTTTGGAATACATTTAAGAATACAGCAGGTAATTTTTGGGATAACCTTAAGCAGAATTTTGCAGATTGGCAAAACGGCGATAAAACCTTTACTGAAGCCGCTGGTGATGTTGCATCCAATGCCTACTATGGTGCTCAAGCAGTCACAGGAGCCTTAACTGGTGATGGTGCTGGCGGTAGTTTAGCCAATGTACCACAACCTACTGGTTCTGGTAGTTGGGGTGCTGTAAGAGATACCATTATTGCTGCTGCTAAAGTAGTAGGTGTAGACCCTGGTCTGTTAGCTGGTATGGCAGCACAAGAGTCTGGCTTCCAACCTGGTATTAGAGCAAAAGGTTCTAGTGCAACTGGTTTGTTCCAATTCCTTGATGGTACTTGGAAACAAATGTTAAAACAATACGGCCCTAAATATAATATTCCAGCAGGTACTCCTGCCACCAATGGTGCAGCGAATGCTATTTTAGGTGCCCAATATGTTAAAGACAATATTGAAGCATTAAGAAAAGTAACCAATAATGTCCAACCAGGAGATGCTTACTTAGCACATTTCCTAGGATTAGGTGGTGCGAGAAAAGCATTAAAAGCAGGCGATAATGTTTCCTTTGCTTCATTGTTCCCACAAGCAGCAAGAGCTAATCCTGCTTATTCTGGTACAATTGGTCAAGTACGTGCACAGTTAACCAATAACATGTTTGCTAAGCATCGCTCATTTGGTGTAGATGTTCCAATTGGTGGTACAAATACTACTGCTGGTTCATTACCTAGTGGTGATGGTACTGGCTTTAGAGGTGGTATATCTAGAGACACTCAAGTCAAAGCACAACAATCCTATGCTGTAGCTAGACAAGCGATTATGAATGATAATCGACTCACTGCTGCTCAAAAACAACAAAGAATTAGTGAAATTAACCAAGCAGCATTCCATTATTCTCAATATGGTTATAATGGTTCTAAGACAGATGGTGGTAATGATATTACTGGTATGTCTGGTCCAAATCCAAATGCTTATGCTAATGTTAAAATTACAGCTAATTCTAGGATGGGTAAAGCTATTGCTTGGATGGCAAAAAACTGTGGAGCAAGGTCAAAACACAGATGTGCAGCCTATGTTGCATCTGCCTTGATTGCTGGTGGTTTTAAAGTAAACCGACAAGCCTCTGCGTATATGTACCATCGAAATGGTGAGTTAGCTAGACTTGGTTTTAAACTAGTAGCTCAAACTACTCAGTCTGGTATTTCTAGCGTATCTAAAGTAGGTGACGTTATTGTTTGGGATAGATGTCCTTCATCTCCAGTTCATGGCCATATTGCCATTAACGTAGGTACTAGAGTACACCCTAAAGGATATTGTTCCGACTTCTTCCATGGTACAGGTGTGTATGGTCGACCTGGAGCAGTATACGTATATCGTCATCCAGAAAATGCAAATGGTGAAGTTATTAGTGTTAGTGGTAATGGTGCTAATTTTGCAGTACCACCACAAGTAGCTAATAATAAACCAGAAAACATTGAAGGTAAAGAAACTGGTGATAGTCAAGCTAAGAAACCAAAACCAAAACCAATGGCTAAACCTACTACATCTAAATCTACTGGTACTAAGGGTTTAAATAGCAGTCTTAAAGTACAGACTGGCTCTAACTCTACAGGTGATTTAAAAGGTTTAGATGCTAAAGTTTCACTGAAAAATGCATTGGCTAAATCCCAATCAGGTGAGAATGAGGTACACATTACTAAATCCACTAATACTGGAGATATATCCGATTTAACAGGTATGGTAACTGACCTTAGCACATTAACCAATGGTCACTTAAATTCAGATGGTACTTCAGCAAATCAACCAGAAGATAATGTAGCTAAACTCCAAGCTTCTATCCGAAATATTCTAAAACACTTTGGTGAAAGAAGTGATTCTACCATGGTAGAAACTACTTTGAATAAAACCAAAGAAGCTCGTATAAAATACAAAGAGCAAATGGATAACCATTCTATTTTAGATAGTGCACTGAAGACAGCTAAAGCCGAACTGGATAAAGTTAATGTATCTGAAATGAAGAATGTTTCTGAACAAGCAGCTAAGAAATCAGTAGAACATTCTAAAACCATTAACAATGTTGCAGAAGATATCCTTAAAGAGAATAAGAAACAAACAAAACTCTTGACAGATATTTTAGATGAATTAAGGAAAGGCAAAAAAGAAATTTCTTCTAATGATTCTAAAATCACTGCTAGAGATAAGGTGAATTATTCTAGTGAGTTTAGAACAAACCCAAAATTAAGTGAATCACCAGTAGACATGAGAAAAGGTAATCAATAAAGTAATCAGACTGCCAGTGTGTATACACTGGTAGTCTATTATTTTCTATGATTGATAAATAGGAGTAAAACATGAGCGACATAAGCGAAAACATGAATCCTTATAAGGATGTACACAAGAGAGTACATGAAGTAAATGGTAAACCAGCACCTACTCGGTCAAGTTATTTTAATGATAAAAACTGGGTACGCAGCATCTTCATGATTAACCAAGAAACATTAGATGGTGCATCACTAGAGACCAGAACATGGAGTACATCTGATTCTAAATTCCAAGACACAGCCCCAGGTGGCTCTTTGGTGATTAACCCATTACCACAACCTTGTTTGTTTACAGACCCTATGTCAGATACACATTGGTTAAAAGCAAGAAAAGGTGCAAACGATGATGGTCTAAGTCCATACTTTTCAGAAACATTTGATGATAACTATAGACAAGTAACATTTAGATTTGGCACACTAGCCTTTAACTCATTAACAGGTTATTTGTTTGGTATGTTCCACCCAGGTGCAGCAGCATTTATTAATAAAGGTTTGATTAATACTTTATTATTTAAATTAGGTCGATTAATCGGCAATGCTGTATCTATTATTACATGGCCTTTAGCTTTAATTGGTTTCCTAGGTAAAGCTAAGAACTTCTTCTTACGTGTACCTACCTCTAAGTATGCTTATCTAAAACCAAACATGCCACTATATTGGTCATCTGTACAAACCATTTGTAACCACTTCTTAGTAGACTTAGGTTTGATTCACCGTGGTACTGGTACAGACGAAAATGGTAATGACTTAACCCTTGGTGAAGATGACATGAAGTGGGATGAAAATAATGCTAAAGCCATGAAAGCATTATGGCCCAATACATTCGGTGGTAATGGTCATTTAAATCAATTTCTAGATGGTGCATTAGGTAAGATTACAGGTTATAGTGCTGGTGCTCAATTTGACGTATTTGCTGTAGCAACACGTGCACAGCGTTTAGCACACGCACGTTATAAAACATTAGAAGAAATTCAAATGGCTACAGGTACTAAACTAGACCTAAGACAAATGCTCCATACTTCTTATCGTAATAGAAATGGTAGAACCTCTTTTAAACTAGCTGATTATGTTGCTAAATGGACATCCATGGCGGCAGATGGCGGTGGTGCCATGTATAACTCAGATAGACCTAATAAAAGTGGTGAACCACAACAAGATGAAGTAGAGAAAAGCAAGACTGGCGATATTGGTGATACTCCAACCTTCGATAGTGTAAGTAATGATGGTTTCTGGAACTTCTTAGAAGAAGAGTTAAGAGAAGGTGGTGCATTTGTTAGTTTCCGTGTAGATGATACAGGTGCTGTTTCTGAAACATTCTCGAATAACTACAAAACATCTTCGTTAATGGAAAAGATTAACAGTATGGCTTCGACAGGTCGCTCTACTTACTTTGATTTAGCAGGTGGTAATATTGGTGATGATATAGTTAGCAATACTATAGAGTCAGTAGTGGGTGGTATTAAGGCACTTGGTACAGGTGTTATACAAGGTGCTGGTCTAGGTGGTTTATTAGTTGCTGGTGGTGGTGGTACAGTCTCCATGCCTAAGTACTGGGAATCCTCAGAAGCACAATTACCAAAACCTAGTTATTCATTTACATTAAAAGCAAGATACGCTAATCGTCGTTCTGCATTTAATGATGTGTATTTCCCACTAGCTTGTATCTTAGCAGCTGCCTTACCAGCATCTGTAGGTAAGCACTCTCACTCTAATCCACTGTATTGTGAATTCTACGATAAAGGTAGAATGCAATCTCGCTTAGCAGCTATTGACTCTATTACCATTACACGTGGTGATGGTACAATGGGGTTTACTCCAGAAGGTAACCTAATGTCAGTAAACGTTAGTTTCTCCATTACACCAATGGAAGAAATTATTGCTATGCCGATTACAGAAGGTGTCTCTTTGAGTGATACTATTGATAAAGTAGTAGCTGGTGGTTTATTTGGTGGTGTACAAGGTGCAACCGGTGGTCTTTTAGTTGGTTCTCTAAGTACTTTAACAAATGGTATATTCGACGATGACACACCATTCATGGACTATATGGCTACATTAGCAGGTATGGGTGTTAATGAACAATACTATTTAGGTACTCGTTTAAAACGTAGATTAGCTTATAATCAATTAAGCTATGTTTCTAGTTTTAGTAGTGCAAGACAAGCAAGTGTTATGGGTAATAGTTTACCTGGACAAATGTTAGGTGCTCTATTCTTGAAAGACGGTTTAAATGCCTTACTTTGGGACGAGAGAGCAGAACGTTAATATGTATATACATTACAGTATAGCGAAAGCTATACTGTAATGTACTCTTTATGCGTTATTAATTTTAAATGCGTCTGGTGAGATAATAGAGACAGTTTGTTGTCGCTCATTAACGATAAAGTCAGGGAAGTCTTTATTAAGTTCAGTTTTAAAACCACCAATTTCGGTAAACACATTACCTAATAACAATAATACTTCATTTTCTTTATCAGTATAAGCTAGAGATTTTGTAGCATGACTATCCATAAAGAATCTATCTGCTAAACTTACTTTAGCTATTCTCTTAAAGTCTTCAGAAGCACCCATGAATAAGTTAACATTAAATAGCTTTCTATTACCTTCTCTATCTATCCAAAGGTAATTACCATTATCAAATGCCTCAATGACACTTAATACATCATTAAAGACATCTTGCTCTTTTCTACCTGTATTAAAGACAGAATTCATACTGAAGTTTTTCAGCATATTCTCAATGGAATCACCTGTGATTTCTTTTAACTTTTGTGGATTGATAGATTTAATGGCTATCTTAGCAGTATCGTAATCACCATATTCAAGTAAGTCATCCATTACTGTAGTAGCGACATCCATAGCCACATTATATTCGTAGCCATCTTTATCACGATGTCCTACTAAAGAATACCAGTTGTCTCGAATAGCAATACCTGCACTACTGAATTCTTTAACAATAGCAGCAGCCGATGCTTTAAATGCTTGAATGTCTTTTATCAAACCAATATCTTGACCAGTAATGGCTTTACCTAAATTATTCAAACCAGATAATACATCTAATTTACCAGAACGAACATCTTTAACTGTGGTAACGACATCATTACCAATCTTAGCAGCAGCTTGTACCTTATCGAACATAGCAGGGTCTAAGCCAGCTGATTGCAATGCTGCTTTAGCTCCTGGTGCTAATGTACCTACTCTATCCATTAGGTTACCACTCTTAAGCCCAGTACTAATATCCTTTGCCATCTTAAGGTAATCATTGATTTTATTTAAACCATTTAAACCACCTTTAATAGCATCTGTAATAGAAGTCAAAGACATAGTGTTAGTAAACTGATACAAACTATTAACAGTATTACCTAGATTTTGATAAGCATCAATAGTAGCCAACTTAGTATCTAGACTACTGTTAAACACCGTCTTTGCGTCATCTTTCTTTTTAGTAGATACTTTATTACCTACACCATTTTTTGTCTTTTTAGACTTATTTCCTTTTTTACCTTTTGGTGGTGCAGGTGTTCTTTTTACTTTAGCCATGTTATTTCCTTTTCTAAAACTAAAAAATAATTCATAGATTTTATATACTACGCTACCCCTTTTATAGAGGTAGCGCAGTGCAGTTAGTTAATTGGTTATTTACCACGTAATTCGTCAATTACTTTTCCGAGTATTCGGGTATACTGAATATAATTTACCTTAGCATATCCATCATTACCGACATGATAACAACAGTAAGGTAATTTATTCTCTACAGCCATACTGAATAAATCAGGTTTACTCAATAGAGAATATGTAATAAACTCTTTAATGACATAATCTGGTACTTCTGTGGTTTTAACCGTATTTTTACCAGATTCAATTTGTTCTTTTACATATTCATCTAACTTCACACCTGTCATTAAACGTACATCGAAATCGTCTTTTTCCAATTTATACCATTCAATTGCAGATTGAATACTGGCAAATGAACCATAAACTGGATGGTAAAACGTCCGAGTATAGCTCGGGATGAGCTGTTTACCAAGTAAAGTAATGGCATGTTTATCAATACGGATATGGTCAATACCATCTTTCTTATCCATATCTCGATATGCTTTAAACTCGAGTGTATTTGTTGAGTTGGTCATTTAAGTTAATTCCTTTTTAAATAGTTTATCTTATTTAGAATGCTTCTTACGAGTAGCATTCTTTTTGATTTTCTTTACTACTAAAGAATCAGGACAATCTGCTGGATTATCATGTCCACCAGATTCACGATTGAATTCCTCAGTATATTCGGGATGTTCAAATTGGGTTTTACCAATCCCACCGATATGTTGCATATAGGTTTTTACCGTACCAGACTTACGCGCAGCAGTAATAGAAATATCTACCCAGTCAAAATCCAATACTAATAGTAATTCACCCAATACCTTAAATGAAATACCATCTCGAGAGAACTCTGTCAGTAAACGAGATTTTTCAGATTTCAATTCAGCATCTGAAATACTACTACCATAGTATCGTTTAACAAATTCCTCAATGAGTTCTTCCATTTGGGGATAGGTAATACGCTCGTCTTGCCATTGCATATAACCTTCTTTACCTTTACCAATGTACATATCACGGATAATCTTCCGTAATAACATGGCACAGATTCCAGGCCAGTCGTTAGTGACTTCACCTAAACCACCGTCCTTAGAATCGGTGATTTTACGAAAACCACGAAGCATAGTGTCTTCATTATTCATGTTGTTTCCTTTATATAAATAATTATTTCTCGACCTTATTAAATTCGTATAATACCTTAGAGCTAACCGCAATAACAGACATCAATACAAATATAATAGGTTTCAATTTAAAATAGATTAAAGGACTGTCTTTCTTATCCTTTAATGTTTTTAACAAATTAATCATTTTATCGAAGAAATCGACAATAGTGATTAAGTTAGGAGAATACCTTAAATAGTTGGTATTTAGCTTTTCTACTTCTAAAGGTTTTAATTTAAAAGTAGGGTTATTCAGTTGAGAAGTCAAATAACCAATCGTACTGTTTACTTTTATTAAAGTATCTGCTTTGTTTAGATACTTAATTCCAACAGGTATTTGGTTAATATCTGTACTGATATTATCTGGTAAGATACGTTTGTTATAAGGTGATAACTCTTTATGGTAATGTTCACAAACTTCTATTAGGTTTGTATACATACTGTTAAAGTCACCATTCATCTCTATGTAAAGAGCATTAAGGATAAAACCTTCGTATTGTTTACTCGCCTCTACTAAAGAAATTAATTTTCGATTAGCCTTATAACGTTTCCAGATATAAAAGATATCTTTAATTATAGACATACTACGGATTCCTTTATATAATTTTATGAATAACTGATTTTCTATTTTTTAGAAATTCATAAGTAAAATAACTGGTGGAGAAGTACACCAATTCCAATATAATAGTATATGTTTAAAATATGTTTAAAACAAATTTAAAAAAGGATAAAACAATGATTGAAGAAATGATTGAAGATTCACCACCGAAACCAAAACAAGTCACACCAATTCGTATTGATAGTTTTGAAAAAGTAGGTAACACCAGTAAATACGATGAACTGGGTGTGATGGATGAAAACATTAAATTACGCCAACAATTAACCCGAGTTATTTTTGCAAAAGGTGAAGAAGTAACCAATGATTTAGAACTATTGGATATGGCTTTAAAGATGATGGCTGCAAATGATAAAGCAGTAATTGCACAAGCCAGACTGAAAGTAGATGAAGAATCAAATGCTGTACAACAAGACTTGGTATATGCACTTGTATCTGAAGCAATGAGTCGAAATGAAGAACAGAGAAAAGAGATTAAAGATATTATCCCTAATTCTGTTGAAACTATGGTGGAAAGAGTAATTGACTTACCTCCTGCGTCTCGTGAAATTACAGACAGTGAATTAGTACGTGGTACTGTTATCCTTACAGAAAAAGAAGTATTAGGTAAATTGAATACATTGCCTGAAGGTGATAATGATAGCATGGATGATTAACTGAATAGAGAGACACAATTAAGTGTCTCTCTATTTAAGCTATATGTTTAAATTCTGGTATTTGCTACTTTAGAATATTCGGTGACACGAATCTTTTCAGCACCATTATCTGGTTTACCAGTAGAAACGAATACACCATTTCCAGCACCATTTGGATGAGGGTGAGCATGAGATGATAGTACATCATTAGGTTTTACCTCATCAGCACTGTACCTAATTGTAGGAATAGCTTCTACAACAGCATTACCACGAATACCTTGGATATCTTCATCAGAAAGAGTAACTGTATTTTCAGAAGAATGTTCAATGTCAGGAGCACTAACTAAAATAGGCGCATTCTCTACATCGTCTTCTGTAACAGGTTCTTTAACTACAGTAGCTTTACTACGATAACCATCCAATTCATTTCGTAGTTCTTCATTCTCTTTTTTCAATACTTCAACCAGTTGACGAAGTTCTACCAATTCTTTATTAGTAGATTCACTTAGCTGTTTATAAGCTTGACTAGACTTAACCAACAAATAGTCTTTAGTAGCATGAGATTCCGCATACTTTAACATAGTAGATTCAATAAGAGAATAGATGTTCAAACCAGTAATGAAGTTCTCACGCAGTTGAGCCAACATATGTTGTGTCGCTGCACTTACATGTACTTCGTATGTGCTATCATCACAATCATGGATAGCTGTATTAGCGATAGCTGTATCTACAGTTTGGTTACTAGTATTTTGATTACTCATTTTGATTTCCTTTTTAACGAATAATTTCAACACCTCTGTTGAGGTTGTTAGGTGGTAAAACGATATTGTCTTCTGATAACACACAGAAAGACACATCATTTAAAACGGAATACTCCATAAAATTGTGAGACACAATAAATATTTGGTCTTCAATAAATTCTTCAGATAATTTCTCAATTAGCTTTAAAGCATTCTCTCTGTGTTTAGCATCAAATGTTCTACCAAACTCATCTAAGAATATAGGATAACCTGATAAACCTAATGCTTTCATGGCAATCATTTTAAATGCTAAATCAATAATCTCTAAAATACCATCACTACCTAAAGAAATATCTGCTTTTGGTTTTTCACTCAAACCCACAGTCATTGGGAAACGATAAGATAACTCATCATTACTTTCACCATCTGTCATTTTAGCAGGATGAATAATAAGAGGATAAGACCAAATAGATTGGATAAAGCCATTCATTCTGGCTAAGAATATCTTAATATAACCTAATAGACCTTCAGCAATTAAACCATCTTGAGGATTCAATGTATCAACAATAGCTGACCATGATTCAATCTCTTCTTTAATATCTTCGATTTGTTTATTTACCATCTCGATATTCTTTTCACGAGTAATGATTTCAATTTGCTTTTTAGTCAGTATAGCTACTTGATTTCTTTCTTCTGCAATTAAACCAGACACCAAAGTATAAATATCGTATTCAGCCAACTTCATTTGGATATCGTCAATATCATCCAATGTCGTTTGAAGAGAGTCTTTAGCTTCTTCAAATTCATTATAGTAACAAAGAATATCTTCAATAGATTCCAAATGGATAATAATACTTTGTTTCTTTCTTCTCACTTCTTCTAGTTGAGAAGACATCTTATTTAATTGCTCGGTTAAAAGATGATGTTCTTTTTCATCTACTTGATTTGCATTGTCAATAATTTGCTGATAAGAGAGAATCTCTCGATTCAGTTTATCGATATCAGATAGCAAAACCACATAGTCTTTATAATTATTATAAAGTTCACCTGCTTCGTATACTTTACCTAAATAAAGTTTATTACGAATAACATCAACACACCATTGGTTTAACACATTAGATTGATTTCGACAATATTGGCTAAAGTCTTTTAAGATAGTATACTTCGTATTTTTATCGATGTATTGTTCTTCTAAATCCTTAATAAGTAGAGTAATCTTATCAAGGTCTCCTTGAACTTCTTCTCGTTTTTTCAAATACAAATCATACTTCTCTTTATCAAACCCAGGATGAAATTCATGTGAACAATTAGGACAAAGGATTTTAATCTCTTTCTCTTTTTGTTCTAAATGTTTAATTCTCTCATCAATTCGATTATACAAAACAGTAAGATTAGATTGTTCTTTCTTAGTTGAATCTATTTTATCAACTAATTGACCAATAGAATCACGAGTAATGTCTTCATCACCAAATAAACTTAAACGATGAAGTAATTCTAAAACATCTGGGTTACCTTGTACCAGTACTTCTTTTTGTAAGTGTAAATCAGTAATGGGATATTCACATGGAATCGAATTAGCTTGTTTTTCTAATTCGTTTTTCTTCTTTGTTAATTCTTCAATCTTAATACGAGTAGATTCTAATTCAGAATGAGAAGTAATCTTTACCTGACTAATCTTATTTTCCATTTGACTATATTCTTTAATCAAATGGCTATACAGTAGTTCAGTCGCTTCTAATTCTTTTTCTAAAGAAAGTTTACGCTGAATGATTTCTTCTTTATATTCTGGCGTTAATTCCTTATTAGAGATATCTGTAATAGACTTTACTAATCTTCTATTCAGTGGTTCTACTTTATTGACTAAAGAAGTTAGATTATTCTCTAAGTCAATATTGTAATTTGGATTAGCAAAAGCGTCTTTATAACCAATAATCTTACCCAGTTCTTCAATTTTAAGATTGTGTTCGTTAATAGAAGCATTAATGTTTGCTAATTCATTTTCTTCCACATTAGTAGAAGTCAATTGCATTTGGTGTTGCGTCATTTTCTTTAAAGCACCAGTAGCATCACGTAGTTTATCTTTTGCTTTATTGAATGTATTAATCGCAAATGTGTAATCAGAATCACATAGCATAGTAAACCATTCTTTTCTCTTTACAGGAGACATCTGTGTAAACTTCTCTTTACCTGTTAAGAGTAAATGGATTTTATCAGTATAATTAAAATAATCTTTAATCAGTTGTTTCTGCATAGTCGCAGTACCACCGATATTCAATTCTTCATTTAATCCTTCGTCTACGAAAGAATGTTTGTTAATGCTAAAATCAGAAGTCAAACAATAAATACGGTTATTGTGTTCTACCCTAATCTTCTTATATCCGTCTTTACTAAAGTCACTCTTATCAGCCAACATAGGGCTTAGGTAATGTAATAGACTAGACTTACCACTACCATTACTACCAATCACTGCCATGATGCTGGTTTCTGGTGTAATGGTAATCTTTTTAATACCACTCAATTCTAAACGAATAGCACCTTTTAATTCTAGTGATAATATTTTCACGGTTATTATCCTTTTAATAAGACATAATTGTTCAAAAATATGAAAGGTTACAATATATTAATAAAGGAAAGTATAATGGATAATCTAAATAACCTTGTACCATATTCAAGGGGTATCGCAGCCATTAACTTAGAGATAAATACAGACATATTGACTGTATGGCCTAAGAGTATCCTACCTATGGTAGATGGTGAACTACATGATGTTATAGAAGAATATACAACAGAATATACCGATAGCTATGGTAATAAGGTATCTGTTGGTGTACGTACCAGTAATACCATTGTTGCTAAGTGGTTATGTCGTGACCCAAACATGATGGTACCACCTAATATTAGACGTGGTGCAGAAGTACAAATATACCGTGAAGCCAATACAGATTACTTCTATTGGGAAACGGTTTCTAATTCTAAAAACTACCAGAAGTTAGAAACCAGAATCATGGGATTCTCTAATACTCAAAATGAGAATGAGAAACCTACTCCAGAGAATACATGGACTCAAGGTATCTCTACCCATGAGAAGAAAGTCAATGTATTACATACGACTAAATCAGATGGTGAGAAATGGGCTTATGATGTTAACGTAGATGTTAAACAAGGTTTAGTTAACATCATGGATGACATTGGGAATTTAATTAAGATAGATTCTGGAAATGGCATTATTCGTTTACAGACAGCGCAAGGTGCTTATATTGAGATTAATAAACGTGATATTACCATTAGTTGTGATAATCTAACCTCTAATGTATCTCAAGTAACACAAGTCAACACAATGCAAATGCAGAATAATGCTACAGCTAATATTGCCACAGTGACACCAATTCAAACACATACTGGTAACTTAACGGTAGCAGGTGGTATTAGTGCAGGGCCTGGGGGTGACGGCAGTGGCTTTGAAATGCGTGGTGACATTAAACATATTGGTAATATGGTTACTGAAGGTGACCACATTATTGATGGTAAATCCTATAATGGCCACAGACATAGCGAAACACAATCTATTACTTCTCCACCCATTTAATAAATACTACTACACTAAGCACCACTACGGTGCTTAGTGTAATATATTATTTATTTAATTATTAAGCTGTAATATTCTTCAGTTCTAAACGATTTTCAATCATCTTCTTGATATCTATAACCATGTCAGCATGGTTATAAATAAGCCAATTAGGTGTTCTACTGATTATCTTAGAAACAATCTCTTCTTCAGCTTCTCTTGTCAATACGACACGATTTTCTGAATTCAATTCTGCTTTGACAATCTGTAGTTCTACACCATTCCAGAAGACTTGAGCTAAGCTCATCCCAGCACCACACGCATAGTCGTTATTACACACTGTTAAGAGCTTATTGACTTTATGATAAATTCTTATATCCAAAGTCTTGACATTAAACAGTTTCGTATAAAGAGATGTAATAAACAAAGTTCTAATTAAACGCTCTGGGAGTAGAAATTTTAGAAGTTTATAGATTATACTCATCATGGTAGGCTATCCTGTTAATCAAGTAGAATTTGAGATACCCCTACGCCTTCCCAAATTCCATAGTTTTTAATTGTAAGTTTTTCCTCACTTAACTTTTCATGTAAAGTTACTAGAAAAGCAAAACGATACAAAGCACACGAAGTATGCCATACCAGAAGTTTTACAGATGGATATTCTTGTTCAAAATATTTCATCTGATTTCTTCTTGGCATGTCGATACCACAGGTTAAAATAATATTCTTAACTTGCTTTTCTTTCACAAATTCATCACCACCAAATTCAATAGGAACTTTAATGGACTTCATTGTGTTAGTGTGCTCTTTAAGTAACGTCTTACCTATTACCGTTTTAATATTATTTCCCTGTAAATCTTCTACGACTTCCATTTCTTTAGTAGAATAGAATACATCGGTTAAATCTATTGATTTAACTAAAAGACTATTATCTTTATACAAATCTAATACATTCTGCAAAGCAGAAATATTATCAATGTTCTTCATCCCTAAGTATACTGGGTCGTTCACATATGTCAGTGTACTACCGTCTACTGTTTCTAGGTTAGGAACACCTTGTGGACGAGAGATAAAGATATTACCGTATTTTGCTAACTTACGGTAAGTCTTAGTATTAGCAATATTGTCTAACATCAGACAATACATTAAGTTATTATAACCATAATGTTGATTTAACCATTTGTTTTGTTCCTCCTCTACCATTTCGATGACAGGATTTCTATCTTTCATGTAGACAATGCCAATTTGTGCGTCAGGGATTTGTTTACCAATATAGATATCTTCAACCTGATATCCTGGATTGCCAACATAGAAAAGATTTTTATCAGTTCTACCACCGAAACTAAAATAAAGTCGTTTATTAACCAATAGAGGGTGTATCGGTTCTGGTTTTTTGTCTATTTTTAATTCCTCTATTGTGACCTCACGATATACTTCATCTAATGTATCTGGAAAGTAAAGTTTGTTATTGGATAATGAAGCACCAATACTGGCACAGTTATCTGCAAACATATTGCTGATGTTTGAAATGGTACGACTATCTTTGATGTTATCCCCATGACCTTTAATCCACTTAATAGAATAAGGAATCTTATTAGCACGGAGGATATTTCTTTCTTTGTAGATTTCTTCCCATATTTCTTTATTATTAATGGGTTTACCAGAACCAGTAATGAAATCAGTAGACTTCCATTTATCTAACCAACCCATACCTTTAATAATGTATTCAGAGTCAGTAAAAATAATACAAACATCAGGATGTTCTTGATTAATAATTTTTAGTGCTTGTAAGAATGCGAGTAACTCACCCACATTATTACTACCAATAGTACCTGTACCCTTACACCATTCTACCATGTTTGTAATCTTAACATCGTAAAATGATTCATCGTCTAGTACAGATTTAACAAACTCATCTAAATTTCCAACACTAGGGTATTCTTTTACTTTCTGCATTTTAATGTCAGTAAAGCCCTTACTAGTAGGACGAATACCCTTGATTGGAAATACTTTTTCAGCTTCTTCATTAGAGAAAGTATAATAATAAAGACCCGACCCTACTGGGCCTGGGTTTCTTTTAAAGTTACCGCCATCGCAGTAAATAATGAGTCCTTTACCAGTATAAGACATAATGTTTAGTTCCTATAGTTAAAGTGAATTGAGAGTATTGAGAGATTACTTTTTTCATAGAAACCAAACATCTGTTTTTATTTACATTGTGCCAGCTGGTGGCGGTGGCTTATACTTTCGGTCAATGTGCTTAACTACAATGTCATGTAATTTCCTATTTTCTGATTCTAATTGCACGTTTTCTTTTTTCAATTTTTCGTACTTAACATTCACCTCGTTGAATGCATCGTAGTAAACAATCAGTCTTTTAGTGACCATGAAATTATAAAATAAAGATGCGCATACTACAATGACTAATAGTATACGAAATTTATGATGTTGATAAGCTTTACCTGGTCTTACATCCTTACCGATGATAAGCTCCCAGATAAAGCCAAAAATTATTTTCCACATTATGTTTATTCTCCTATAGTTATTCATTGTATATTAGTATATTTAAGGACAAAAAATGAGTAAATCTATTAAAGCATTTGCACAACACGATTTCTTCGTGACTAACACCAGAATGGAAGAACATCGTTTTGGTGAACTATCTACAGAATCTCGTACTTACGAGAAAGATATTGCATTATATACCCACAATACAGATAAGTCAATCACTTTAGCACTATTTCGTTCTACTGATAACAATAGACGTGTCGAGATTGCATCAAATGATTTGAATCTGACTTTAGATATTGTTAAACATATCTACGATTATGTATTGCGTTCAGCTCGTGAAATCTACGTAGATGAATTGAAACGTAATCTATTAGATACTTTCCGTACACGTGCTCAGATGTTCCAATTAGGTAATGTCGTTACAGACGGTAACTACTATTGTGTTCAATGGGTATCCTGGAAAGACAATAACAATAATGAATTCCACGTATGGTTTAGTGATAAATCATTTAAATCAGAATACGATGATTTTGAAATTGAGATTGTCCCTCCAGTAGACGCAATGGATGTATTCTTTACTACACGTACTCAAGTAGAAGCTGAATTGGCTAAAACACCTGTTAATCTATTGACTAAGAAAGCCAATGCTAAAAAAGGTTCTTCTCCAGTTACAGTATTTAGGTTAGATATCTTCAAATGGCACAATCCAGTTAACCGTAGACCAGAATTAGATACCAATTGGTATGTATTAATCTGGGGTGATGCAGGTGATAATATTGACTCTGTACGTGAGAAGATCCAAGAAACTATTTTAGCTAATTCTTCACACAGTCGAGATGAATGGAAAGAAGTATTCCCAGAAATCTTTAAACGCAATGAATTCATTATTGTACCACAGTGGGATGTATTCAGTAACGAGAATAAAGTAAAAGAGAAAGCCTCTTTATATTCTCCAGCCATGAATTATAAAGAAGCCTTTACTAAGTATGGTAAACCTTTCATGAATGAAATGCCAGATGTACACATTCAAGATAACTTACAAGTTACTTCATTGTACTATCGTTCTATTACTTCTAGTGTTTGTGGTTCTCCAGAAAACAGAGACAATAAATTTAAAATCAGAGACATGTTCCCTGACTTTATTGACGTACCTTCTACCTCTACTGACTTTAACTATCAATCTACCCGTACACAAAACTGGTCTTTGAAGTTACAAGACATGATGGCTGTTGCTGAAGAAATGACACCTACTTCTACACTACCACGTGAACGTTTAACTTTACCTGGTGGTGAAATCATTAATGGTGATAAGATTTATACTCGTGTTACCCGTAATGGTAAGTTATTCTTAGTCATGAACTTCGAGGGATTCCATTACTTAGTAGCTGCTAAGTATAACTTTAATAAAAAATAAGGAATAAATGAATGTCTTCTTTAAATAACCCAACAGTAGGGTCAAAAGGATTATGGGAACTCAAAGCCCCTTTTAATTCTTTACTACCTGTTAATACTGCTTTAGAGTGTACCGCAATATCTAACTATGGTCAACTCATTGCAATAGGTATCGACCCTTATGAAACGTATTATAAGAAGCATGAGATACCTGAAGCAACCTATAAAGAACATATGGAAACAGAAGGTAGGATAGTATTCCTAAGAACTGATTCTGGACAACGATATTCATTCCCATTACATTACTTAGTATCTTATCCTATTGGTACAGGTGTGAATTATGTGAGTATGGGTATTGGCATTCGTTTAGGTGCTATGCCATTAAATACTAATTTAGATTTGTTAATTGAACAAATTAAAGAATTATGTAATTTAAATGTAGGTATTGAGATACATGCTGAGGCCATGGCTTTGTCTGAAATACACATTATTTCAAATCAAGACCATGAAAGAATCAAGTCAGTAAGAGAGACACGTAAGAAGGAACAAACTCCTGCGTTGGCTAAGATTACTGAATTGGCTAAGAGAGATGCGGATAAAGGAGCTAAACTGAAAATAGCTGAAGAGAAAGTCATCGAATTAGTGAATAAAGTCGCTACCTTAGAAGCAGAAATCAAAAAACTAAAAGCAAGATAACAAACAAAATAACATATCACTACTGGGGTACCTGTAAGGGCACCCCAGTAGTAATTTTTTTATGTTAAATCAATCCACTGATTTCTTCATTAACATTGTCTAATGCTTTAACAATCATTTCTTGGTTAAAGACTGAGGCACTGAATGCTTCTACCAATTCAGCCACACAAGCTACAGCATTACCAATCTTAACGATTAACTGACGAGAGAAACCTGAAGATTGAGCTAGTTCAGATAACTCTTTCACATAGTTCATGGTGGTTTCCACAGACATCAGTAATTTCTTACGGTCAATAGAGTTAATATTAGTATTTGCTTTTCTAGCAATGTCATTAGATTGAATCAATTCATTATTGTTTTTAAATACTTTACCGTATTCTCGAACAGCATTGTATTCATCACCTTTACGTAATTTATTCAATACATCTAATTCTTTCTTCAAATCTTTACTGGCTTTAATATAAACACCATCTGAGAAAATAGTAGAGTCTTTAATACCATCCTCAGTAGAGATGACACGACCAATATCAGAACGCAATTGTTCAATTAAACCCATGGTGTTTTTAAACATCTCAGACATTTTTAAACTGTGTGTGGTATAATTAACATAGGTGGTATTCATACCAGCTGGTACAGACACCATTCTATCCATCAGATAAGCATAGTTACTCTTAAGAGCATTACTGGTCAATTTATTGGCTACTGCTTCGTTAATCACCAATTGCTTTTGTTCTGTCTCAAGTAATTTACTCACACCAATTCTCAATGCGTTAAAGCCTTTACTAAAAACACCTTTAATCGCTTGAATCAAACCTTCGTTACTTAACTGGATATCTTTCAATTCAGATACGGAGAGATTGAGTTGCTCAATCGATACCTCCAATGGAACATTCCATTGATTTTTTAATGCATCAAATTTACTCATGTTAAATGACTTTCTTCTTAATTATGGTTAAAAAATAGCTAAATAAATTGTCTCTCCCAATATATTTGAATACATTATATTTAACCCCCCGACAAACAGATTTTCAATAAAGGACATAACATGGCTATTGAAGGTTTCTTTCAAATGGAAGCGAAGACATCACCATATCTTCGCGCAAATATCAATATCGGTTGCTTAATGGATATTCTAACAGGTGCACCTGTATTAGGAGAACATGGACGATATATTACAAACGGTGGACATAATGGTTCCGTTGTAATTGTAGGTCCTGGTAACTCATATAAATCCGCTATTGCTGACTATATTAGTCAGATTTGTGCATTCCGTTTACACCGTTATTCTACTGGTCAAAAATACGATACAGAGAATAATGTGTTTATGCCAGGCTTAGAAGCACGTTTACGTCGAATTGTTCGTCCAGACCATGAACCAGACTGGTTCCAATCAGGTCGTTGGATTGTGACTGAATCAGCCATCTATAAAGGTGATGAATGGTTTAAGATGGCAAAAGACTGGATGTACGCTAAGAAAAAAGCAGGTTCTAAAATGATGGTAGAAATCCCTATTCTAGATAGGGAAGGTAAGAAGATTAAAATTCTATTACCTACCCATATTACATTGGACTCTGCTTCTAAGTTTGAAGGTTCTCAAATCAATGAATTGCGTGATAAAACAGACTTAGGTGATGCCAAACAAAATATGCTTCACATGACTTCTGGTAAAATTAAACGCAACATGATTGACGAATTACCAGATATCTTAGTAGGTACAAATACTTATTTAACCACTACTGTCCACTATGGTGAGAAATATCAGCTTGATCCATATGCGCCAGTACACCAACCACTTCAACATTTAGACCGTGGTATGCAATTGAAAGGTGTTCCTAATAACATCAACTATCTTGCCATGACCATGTGGTTGATTCGTGGTGTAGCAAAACTCAACAAATACGATAAAAACCAAATGGATTATCCATTAAAAGGTGTTGGCGTAGACAATAACCCAGATGACTTAAACGTAGTAAGCATGAAAATGTTACGTTGTAAAACAGGCCCATCTGGTGTGACTGTAAACATCGTGGTATCGCAGAAGTACGGTGTATTGGAAGAATTGACTAACTTCCATTTCTTACGTACTCATGGTTTCTTTGGCTTAAAAGGCGACATGTCTTTGAATGGTAGCTTTAAAGATTCTTACTGTGTATTGCGTCCTGAAGTGAAACTAGCCCGTACTACTGTTCGTAGCTTGATGGATGAAGACCTTCGTTTGGCTCGAGCTATTCAGATTTGTGCAGACATGTTACAAATGAAAGAATACTGGCGTGCAGCATTAGGTAATATTGATGTTCGTCTGCTTGACCTTACTCCAGAGACACTTTACGAGAAAGTCAAAGAACAAGGTTACGACTGGGACATCTTATTGAATACACGTCCATGGTATTCTGCAGATGATGATGACCATTGTCAACTAGAACTCTCTACATTAGATATTATGCGTATTGCATTAGGTACTTATCACCCATTCTGGTTAGAAGCCGATAAGAAAACCATCAAGAAAAAATATCGTAAAGAGTTTGTTAAATCAATCACTGAAATGATTGAAGAATCTTCTAAATAAAGGAAACTAAAATGACTGAATTGAATAATGCTAATGAAGAACAAGTAATCGAATTGACTAAAGAAACAGCTCAAGAGATTAATGACGAATATGCTAAAATGGCTGGTGAAGAATCAGTAAAGGTAGAAGACACCTTAAATAAAACAGGTTTGAAAGATGAGACATTTGAAGCTCTGATTACTGACCCTAATTTTATTTTGAGTGATTTGAAAAAGCTGATTGATAAACATGGTCTCTTTACATTGACAGATTTGTTTAATTTCATGGGATTTAATATCAATACCTTGAAAGCAGTAATTTACAATAAATCTATTACTGAACAAATCTTTCTTTTGTCTCGTGAACTTCGTTTGTTCTTGTACCGCATTGGTGAACTGTCTGGTAAGAAAGAAGAGGGTTATAACACACGAGAGATTCGTTCTCTATTGGGTGAAACCATGACTTCTAAGGAATGGTTAGAGTTACTAGATACTCAAATCCTCCCTTACATTGGTTACTATGTAGAACATGGTAAGATTGATACTGAATGGTTTACTCGTGAAGAGAATAAACTCGAAGACCCAGTAGATGATATCAAAGCCATTGTTAAAGATACATTTGAAATTAATGGTATGATAGCTAAAGAATTGAGTGATGTTGCTATCCCAGAATTGGATGAAGCTGTGAAACAAATTGAAGAATCAGAAAATCTACAAGGTAATCTACAACTGGAACACGGTGAAGAAACTGTTCTTGAAACCAATGATGAAGAAGTCAAAGAAGCTCAAGAACACCTTGACCACGCTGGTGAAACAGTAGTGGAAGAAGAGCCAGTACAACAGTAAACACAACAGTAATTAATTAAGCATCCTACGTAATCTTATGATTACGTAGGTGTTTATATTGTTATATGTTTTTATAAGGTAGTTCAAAATGAATAATGCTAGAAAAGCAGCGACTGATTTAGCTGTAGAATTTATTGGTAAGTTATTACCAAAAACCAATAATGCTGAACTCACTCGTCAGCGTTTAGATAGGTTAAGTGACAAAGAATTTGAAGAATTAATGCATTCATTTAAGAATGAAAAAGATTACTTACAGTTATTCTCACCAATTGGTGATGATGATGCCCGTCTGAATATGGATAATTTACATAAAGTAGGACACGAGTACGGTATTGAGTTTTACCATAAGATTTGGATGCCTGAAGAAGACGGTAGCTGGGAATTATCAAATAAAGAAGCGATGATTGTTTATCTCCCTATCCGTGTACAACAGCAATTGATTTCTAAAAAGATTTCTATTCCTAAAGACAATAACCATGTCGACTTCTATACAGGACAAGCTACTGGTCCTAATTCAAAAGGTGCACGTGTGTCTTATCCTGAAGTCAATATGTTGTTAGCCATGGGTCTAAATAAAACTGTGGAAGAAATGATGCACTTTAGGGGTGGTTCTGAAAAAGGTATGCGTCTATTAGAGCAATCTATTTCTCAAATGGGTAGGGCTTCAGCAGATGCCTTAAAACCATATAGTGGTGAAGTAGGTGCAACCTTAATGCTTCATTCTTATTTAACAGCAATGATGTTAAAATCTACATTATTGCAAAAATAAAAGGAAACCAAAATGGAAGATGTAGACATTGACCTGACACAAGAACAAAGTGATGTAGAAGTAGCATATGCTTATACGACTAATTATATCGCTAAATTAGACCAAGAGATTAAAGAAGATAATTCTTTTTCAAAAAGAATAGAAAAAGAACTTTATCGCAGTAGTGCTCATGTTCTTTCTAGATTCGACGAGCGTAAACAATTACCTTTATTCTTTACCACAAGTACAGACAATAAACTGTCTTCTTACATTAATAGTTTATTTAAAATAGAGAAAATTCAAGACATTTATCGTTATCTTACATCAGGTACAGAAGAAGCTAATTTAATAGCTAATATCTTACAAGATATTTATTGTCACTTTAAGTTAAATAACCATGGGCTATACGATGATGTTCGTCTTTATATCAATACATTGGTTAGAGACCTTAATAGTCAAAATCTAGCAGAAGACATTACTAAGAATTATCTTATTAGACCTGATATTTGGATATTTATTGTTTTACAGACATTTACTAAATTAAACTATAAAGATTGTGTGTTGTACTATATTTTAAGTGAATCTACTTTGAAAGGATAACTAAATGATTAATAAAGAAGTCCAAAAGAAACATGGGTTTCTGGTTAGTCTAGATGAGTTATTCGACACTCGATTAGCTGTACTAGAGATGATAGATTTTGAAAAAGCAGATGAATTACAAGTCACAGGTTTCTTTACACGAGAAAGAGACGAGTTTCCAGGTATAGACTTATACGAGTTTCGTAAACGTTATGCTGAAAGAAACATTGCTGTATTGGCTAATTCTACCATGACTAATCTCATGATTAATCTTCGAGACATCATTGGTTCTTATATTGTAGAAAATACATACGAGAACAAAGAAGCAGAAGTGGACTTAGTATTAAACACTTATCCTTATCAATTAACCAAAGAAGAATTAAACGACATGGTAACCTGTATTAAACTTCATTTAGGTAATATTGTTCCAGTAAGGGTAATTCATCAGCCTCTTAAGAATATTAGTAGTGATTGGTTAGATGACAATGTGGTTTCATTTTATTGTTACGACTGGAATGAATGGTTAACACATCACCATTTAGAGTTTATTAAGAAACGACTTGAGACTGTAGTAATGTTGTGTCCACGTATTGCTCCATTGTCTACTCAAGAAGGTCTTAATCAGGTAAATGAAATTAATAAAGAAATCGAATCTGTTAAAATCATTTCAGAAAAAGACTTAGAGTCTGAAGACTTTAATGAAGACTCATTTGGTGCTATTGAATCTATTTGTAAACATGCTGGATTAAACTTATCTTTTGTAGATACCCGTTTATTCTGTCGTATGTTACCTAATGATGTACCTACACCTACAGAAAAGTTTAAGTATTAATTTTCTAATACATGTTTTATATGAGAAAGATGTCGGGTTTTTCTCGTCCATGAGAATGAAACAAATTTTCGTCATATTTTTGTTTCATCATGTTAGTTCCTTAGTGTTAACATACTACTACTCTACCTAAAAAGGTAGAGTAGTAGCTATGTCTTTTATGCTATTTATTTTTTAACTAATGTCAGTAGATTAAAGAAGTAAGCAGATGGGATACGATATCTGTCTGTAGGCTGACGTGCATCATTGTAATAACTATTCTCCGTTAAAGGCCAGCTCTTATTATACAAACGTGGACGATACTGGCAGTCTGCAGTTTCTAATACGTAAGTATCACCGTCTTTAATAGTAACATATTCTTCAAATTTACCCAATCGTGTCATCATGGGTAATTTAGGTTTGTATTCTGTTAAATAGTTATTTGGAATACCACGCATCCTCGGATAAGTAATGTCTCTAAATACTTCAGTATTATCCAGTAAGACAATAAAAGAATAACTGAGTGTTAAATATTTCTTAATAAAGTCATCTGAATAAACATCCGTTAGAATTAGATTAGTTTCACCATATTTCTTATCAAATAAAGTATCACCATAATCTAAGTCATCGTTACTTAAATGAATACGTTCTAATAAAGGTACATTTTTTAATTTAACTTTTACAGCACTGTCTGAAATACGACTAAACACCTCGTAATCTAAGACATGCATGAAACCACCTAGTATTAGGATAATGGTTTTATCACTACAGTCTTCACCAATATCAATCACGCACTCATGATATAAATTAACTTTATCATTAAGTTTACTAATCATTTCTTTACGAATAGGTATTTGTTTTAATTCACCTAGATTCTCAAAACTAATGACACCAATACAGTGTTTCTTTCTCTTCTTAATGGTTTTATAACCATCTTCTACCCATAACCCTTTACTGTTAGCATCTGTTTGATGGACATAACCATTGACAGTAAACAAAGTATACTTCTGTAACTCTACTGGGTTAACACCTTTTTTAGTAACAAATAAATCATTATAGATATACTTATCACTAAAGTCACCGTCAGGCAATAATCCTTTTCTAACAGGTACAATTTTAAATCGATTACTTAATGCTTCTTTATAAAGTAAACCAGACTTACTAATTTCTGTACTACCTGGAGTCAGTTTAAAACCTTTTTCACCAATTCTATCTAAATATCGAAAGAATGTTTCATTAGCTCTTAATTCAGTTTCGTAATCATCTACAGTAATCACACCACTTTTCTTAGTATACTTGTTAAAAAGAGTAGCACGTATAGTGTTGTAACGTTTATATAGTTTATCTAAAGGGTATTTCTTTAAATCGACTGGTTCCCACTGTGCTTGAGAGCCAATGACCCTACCCATTGCTGATTTAATTTCATATGCAGCAGCCATGTAAAATCTCCTACATGCCCGAGACAAATATATGAATATTTGCGACAGGCGCATTATAGATTAATAAATAAGTATTAACGGTATTTTTTTATATTCCGTTAGTCGTACTAAAAGTTTCATAAATTCGAGGAATTGATATGGCACAAAATACAAATCCTGTTTATGCATTTGACCCTAACGGGATAAATCAAAACAACATTATCCGGAATGAACGACATACTGTAACCATTAAGAATAATTACGACTTTAACTACATTGTACCAGACTATGCTCCTTTCTTTGTTAATGATTTTAAAATGTATACATTAACACAGCAAGGTGCTAAGAATTACATGGTTGAAGGTGTAGACTACGTATTTGGCTTTAGGTTTATTCAAGCCACTATGCGAGCCGGTAAAGTACTCTATGGTTCAGTACAATTCATTAATCGAAAATTTAGCGGTGATGTGTATTTAGAATATCGTACAGTAGGCGGTATTTGGAACATCGATGCTCAAAAAATTAATCACATTCTATCAGAATGGATGCATAACCCAGTCACTACTTCTTGGGAACAAGTGGCTGACCTACCACAACAATTCCCAGTAATCGAACATACTCATGACATTAATAAAATGCCTGGTATTGAAGAATTGATTGCTGAAGTACGTAAGTTAGGTTCTGCTTCACGTGAATCATTACAAGAATCCATTATTAACCAAGTAAACCTAGCAGTAGGTCGTATTACTAAGAATGATATTGGTTTAGGTAACATTCGTAACTTATCTACATTACCTGCTACTAAATATACTGACCGTAGTGAAGACTATTATGTTACACCTAAGTCTGTAGTAGGCATTATTGATAACTACATCAAACCCATGATTGTTGAACACATCAATGCACGTGGTAATGTACACCACTTAACTGCTGCTGATATTGGTGCAATCACGACATTAGATTTAAATAATGCTTTATCTGGTAAATTAGGTAAAAATGAGAAAGCTGCCGATACTACATTGATGGATGGCCGTAACTCTCAACAACTTAAAAACTGGGTATTAGAAGGTACTTCAGCCAACACCATTAAGTTTAATAACTTAACTTACCCGCAGATGATGGAAGATGTTACTAACCGTATTAACTCTTCTATCCAAAGTGCTACAGGTAGTAATAACGAAGCCATCATGCAACGTTTAAATAATACTACAGTAGGTAATACTCAGCGATTTGGTAATAAAACACCAGATGAATATGCTGCTTGGTTATTGGCTAAAGAAATCAATGCCACTACCTTAAATGGTAAAAACTTAACGACTATTTTAAGTGAAGCTAAAAACAATGTCAATGCAGCACAGTTAAATGGTTCTACTAAAGAACAAATCATTGCTTCTGCTAAACAGAATGTGAATGCTGCTCGATTAGAAGGTAAGTCAGTATCTGATTTGAAATTTGAATTCCAAAGAGATATTGTAGCAAACAATGTAAGTAATGCAGTAGTAGACAGAATCACACAAACTGTACGTACTAATATTGCTGGTAACTTAGACGCTGCTACTTTAGGTGGTAAATCTGCTGCTGCTATTATTAACGAAGCGAAAAACAACGTCACTCAAGTAGGTGGTTTAACAGTTGACCAAATCGTTGCTAAGTCTTTGCAACAAGCTAATAATAGTGTGAATGCAGGTTCATTTGGCGGTAAGACACCCGCAGCCTGGCGTGAAGAGATTCGTCAATCACACGTGTCAGACTCTGACCAATTAGCAGGTAAATCATTAGCGACTATTAAGACTGAAATTGAAAATGAAAACCGTAATGCTTTTACTAAGAACTTTGTAAACATGGGTACTGGCGTAGACCAATTAGCACCTACAGCTAATGCAAATATCTTGAAGATGGGTTGGTCTAATAAGAAACAAGTCATGACCACTGTAGACAGTAAAAACTTAGGTTACTTATTCAGATTTGTTAAAGTATTGACTAATGAAGACTTGAATACACTTAAAGGTGATGAACACTATGGTTTCTATTCTCAAGACGCTAACGTTAATGCTACGACTGCGAGAAACTACCCAGAACAAAGAGCAGGTACACTTTGGGTAATGCCAGGTGCTTACCAAGGTTTACAATTCTATACAGCATTTAGCACAGGCAATACTTATACCCGTACTACTGAATACGATGGTAGTTGGGGCAACTGGATGTTAACCAGTGTATCAGAGAATCGTATTTCTCATTCTACTACAGGTACAGATACTACTAAAGTAGCTTCTGAAAAAGCAGTAGGTGATTTAAAACGTGCTACTGATACTAATCTAGATACTAAAGTAGGTAAAGAAGGTAATCAGGCGATTAATGGTCAATTACAAGTAGGTAAACAAAACGAGTGGACGAAGATTCAAATGCCATCAGGTAATGGTAAATGGATTTTTGAAACACTTCCTACCTCCAATGTTACTGGTGCAACCAAAGTATATCCTCGTTTGAATCTGAAGTATATTGAAGGAAGCAATAGCTACTTAGTTCGATTCCCAGAAGTTAGTAAAGATGAAACTGTGGTGTATAAATCTTATTTAGATACTGCTGCTACACAAGCCATTAATCAGGCTGTTACTAAAGTCTATAATGAAGGCGGCGTATTTAAAAAGAAAATCACTTTGACTCCAAACAATTCTGATAACTTAGACATCTTAGGTTCTGCTGCTCGTAATAGTGGTTTTAAATTTAAAGAAGACGGCAGTATCCTAACTAAGGTTGCTAGTAAAGATAGAGTAATTATTGAACCAGATGGTAGCATGACAATTTATACTGGTACAGGTGCACGAGTATTAATTGATAACAATGGTAATGTTAAATCTTTCTCTGCTGCTAATCAAATGGTATTTAATTCAGGTGATATGGAAAACACAATTATCAATACGATAAAGAGTTTCCTATTAGACAGTAATTCTAATAAAATTAAAACTGAATTTGTACCTCCTGCTCGCTGGAGTTAATAGGATAAATTACTACGGTGAAATAAATCACCGTAGTAATTTTATCGAATATCTTTGAGTGTTTATATTAAAATAAGGAATTTAGAAATGCCTATTTCACCAGAAATGAAAATTCGGTATGAGTTCGATAAATCAGGACGAAATCCGAATAACTTAGTATCTGAGGAAGGTCATGTACTGAACGATAGAGAAGTTAGAATTATTTCTCCTAAACACGCTCATTTTTATATTGAAAGTGTCGTGATTAAAGATAAGAAAACTAACCAAGTCGTTCCACGTGCTTCTTACTTCTTCGAAGATACTTCAGAAACCATTGCAGGGTTAACAGGTTTAGGTGCAGCCTCTACCATTGTCTTAGTAGATAAAACAGTAAGTAAGAATATTTCTGTAACATACCAAGCAGTAGGTGGTCAGTTTACTTCTATCGATATCCCTGCATTACAAAATAAATTAAACAGTCTTAATTTAGACAACCGACCAGTGTCTTGGTTGAATATTGCTAATAAACCAGATGCATTCCCACCAGCAGAACACTTTCATCCTATTTGGCAAACTTATGGTTACGAAGGCTTAATCTACGTTATTGAACGTTTGATTAAAGCCACCTTAATTGGTGATGAGGAATCCCATAATGTGATTTGGGAAGCCATTGGTGGATTTGATGCTAAGTTAGAGAAACTAAAAAATAAAGTAGATGTTGATGTTGCTAACTTAATTGGTGATAATAACAATGGTATTACTAATAAGTTAGAAGAACTGAAACGTCAAATTAACAATGACATTCTTAACAAAGTAAGAGGCTTGCAAACATCTCTAGATAACCACATTAACGCACGTGGTAATGTCCATGGTTTAACATTAGACAATATTAAACAGTTAGGTGTATATTCTAAACCAGAAATCGATGAGCGTGTTCAGACGTTAAATGGTAGTATCAATACCCTAAAAGGTAATGTATACACTAAACAACAAGTAGATGATCTTCTGCCTCCTATCCGTAATTCTATTACGCAATTGGAAGGTGTAGTAAATAGAGATAAGCAAAACTTAGCTGACAATTACTATAACAAGCAGAATGTAGATAGTAAAGATACTGCTGTAAAAGATTTTGCTTGGTCTAATAAAGCCATTATGGAAAACATTGTAAGTAAAATGTTATTTGGTAAGTACACACAACCAGGTAAACAGATTACTCGTGAGAATGGTACTAAAGAGAATTTAGCTGAATCTGAAATCAATACAGAAATGAGACGAGTATTTGGTAATACACCTAAACTAGCTAAAGACATTATTCCTATTTCTACAGCGGCTAATAACCAATTGCGTTGGAATGGTGATGGCTTGTACTATGGTAACGTACCAGATGATATCTTTGCTAACGTTTATGTAGACCCAGACGCTGGTTTAGATGAACCTATTACGTTTGAGAATAAACGAGGTACTAAAGAAAAACCATTGGCTACTATTGGCTATGCCCTAGCTCAAGGCCCATCAGATGTACGCCGTACCATCCTTTTAAAAGAAGGTAAGACTCACGTTGTGGGTAAACGATTGGTTTCTGTAACAGGTACGACTGCTACATACGAATCTAATCCAGTAAACCATAAAGACGGTAATGAAGTACACTTTAGAGGTGGTAATATTGAATTCATCCCTTATGGTCCTAATACCGACGAAATCTACGCTAAAGCTCGTGCTATTCGTACTAGATTTAATGATTATGCAAATACTTCAGAAGAGCGTCAGCAAGAGATTATTAATCTTGGATGTAAGATTGAATTTAGAGGTGCCTATGTAGGTAATAACATTACAAGAGGTGGTAAAACATATCCTACCTTTACTCGTTATTGTTTGTCTATTTCTAATAACACCAATTTGTCTTTTACTGGTTTAACTATTGTTTATAATACAGACCCTGTAGCCGATGCTAAAGTAAAAGCAGACGAATTTATTTATTCTTCTACTAATATCTTTAACTGGTGGAATACATTTACCATTAACTTCCAAGGTTGTGCATTCAGTACTGGTGAGAGAGCTGCTTATGATAACAAAGGTGGTAAGATGACCATTAACTTGTTCTCACCATCTGTAGCTGCTCAGACATTCTCATTTGATAACTGTTGGATGACTAAGAGATTCTATACTGGTGAAAACAATGTGATTGAGTTTGGTAACTCTACTAACTCTGCCATTAAGTTTAATCGATTAGATAGAGACATTGTAGGTATGCCTACATTCGTACCAGGTAAGACTTATTATACTGGTTTGAAGATTAAGTCAGGTATCTTCTATAATGTTAAAACAAATATTGAACCGACACAAGCAGAAGAACTTAATACCAATAAAGCAGGTGCACCTAGTGGTACACGCCCTGCTGAAATTGAAGTATTAGGTGATAAAGTATTTGCTGTTTATCATGATGGTAATACTATTCGACGTATCCAAGTATCTCCTGCACGTTGGGCTGGTTAGACATAAAGTAAATTATACTACACTAGGATATCTCCTAGTGTAGTATAATTATTTATCTACTGATAGCTTCTGCTTTATAGAAAATTTTTTTAATAATAGGTTTAACTTCTTGTCTTTCCTTAAAGAATTCTACACTAGGTAAATCATTTATAAATTTAGAATTAGCACTAGGCCAATAATCTTTGGCATCGAATACAAAAAGTATTTCATCACCGTTTTTAGCATCTATATTACCAAGGATTAATCTTAATATAGGCAAGTATCTCCAGGTATACCTATCACCATAATCTACACTACCAGTCCTACCAATAATTTTACCATTTCTTCTAACCATGATATAGCAATCTACATGATCAAAAATAGCATATCTATCGTTACCTAGTGTAAGATGTATACTATGTATTTTCCTATTAAAGTTTTTAACAACATATTTATAAACAATAGTTGTTTTTGTAGATACCATATATTCTACAAGCCTTTCGTCTCTTCCAACTCTTTCATGGTAGGTTCGCTTAACCAAATTGTCTCTAGAATCATCTAGAGAAAGAACGATTTCATCATTAATAGCTTTTAATGGTAATATTGGTAAACCTACAGTTGGGTCTTCCCATGAATCATCACCCCATATTAGCTCAGTAATTGTGAAACTAATCCAACTTGCGTCACCACTATCGCCCTCAGTTCTAAGAGTTATCTTTATATAAAGATCATCATAGGCGTTATTGGAAAGTACTGTGGGATTATCAAACATGAAAGTATGGTTACCATCATTACTACCCAAATTTCTACCAGGGCTATAAGCGACAACCACATTAGTGGCTGAATTAACCAGTGTAATTTCATCAAACGTTAAGCTATGTCTATGGTTTCCACCATGTCTATTTAACGCAATAGAAAAACCTTTTAAACTTCTGGTTACTTTAGGTATTTTAAAATATAAACTCCTGATACCATCACCAAAAAAAGTACGAATTTGTACTCTATTGGTACCGTATGTTTCATGACTGTCTTCACCTGGTCTACCACGATGAGCCTCGGTAGTATAATAATTAATATCATTCACTACAGGGTCAGGTAAACGTACTTCGTAATTTATAGGATTATTGTTACTATTATCTACAATCCTAGCAAACCATTTTTTACAAACACCATTGAAGTCATCAGAATTAATAATTCTATTTTTTACTTCATTGTAATCAATTAGATTAGAAGGAGTACTACCATTACCAATAGCATAATGTGTACTTTCTGAAAACACACGATTACCTTTTTTAATAGTAATCTTTAATTTAGATAAAGTACCTAATTTATTAATTGTTTCACTAAAAGTATTACTCAAGTCATCAATAGTAATATCACCTTCTCTGTCTTTAAAGTCAGATAATTTCAAATAATCATGCATACACATGAAACCATACTCATTACTCAAATAAGCATTACCTAACATATTTACTAAACCAGCGTGCATACCATTATCATGCCAACCACCAAAATTACCCATAGGCACAAAATAGTAATCACGACTATATTTAGGAATATGGTTGGTTCTTTCAATGACTTGTTTATTGAAAATATCTAATACAGATTGTTTAGTAACAGGTTGACCAGCTTTATCAGTGAATTCTTCAATAGTAGTTTCTACAGCCCCAGGGGTCATTACCACATTAGGACCATCGTTATTTCTTAACATCTCTAGAGTCGCTCTAGAGTATTTTCTTGGTAAATGAATTTCAATTGCCATATCTTATTTCCTTATTCAAAAGGTTTATAGGTTATTCTCATACGAATAAATAATAATTACTACGTGTAAAACATGGGATACAATAAGTAAAAACTATGAACCAAACACGTTACACACAACAAAAAGGAATCAAAATGATTGATGTAAAAAATTACTTTATGTGTCCCTCATGTTCAGATCAACATAATCGGACATTTACAGAAGCTCTAGAGTTAGCGATTGAATACGCTGATAAACTAGAGGATTTCGTGTATATTGACGAAGGTGAATATACTTTAGAAAAACAGATTACCATTAGCCCGACTAAAAATAAAGGTTGTAAAGGTATTTTAGGCGCAGGGATGGGTAAAACCAAAATTAAATTTAACTGGCCTCAGACTATTGACTGGGACCCTAGAACAAACTCTACAGATGCTCGTTCGCAAGCAGGTATTCTTTTAGAACATGTTTCTAAACGTTTGATATCAAACCTATCATTAACTTACGAAGGTGAATTCTATCGTAAAGGTGAATCCTACTTTGGTACCATTAATGGTATTTACATGGAACACACAGATGATTGCTTAATCTCTCAAGTAGAAGTAACAGGTTGTAACCGTGCAGGTGTATTCTTAAATACTGTAGACAAAAAAGTAATGGATGGTGCGAAAAAACACCATTCACAAGGTATGGATCCTAAATTGATTGGTTTACCTAAAGGTAATAAAATCGTAGGTTGTAATCTACACCACAATCGCGTAGCAGGTATTCTTTCTGCATGGCAAGAAGACTTAGTAGTACGAGATAACTATCTGAATCATAATGGTCACGCAGCTGACGGTGGTACGGGTTATGGTATTGCAATGGGTTCTGGTTCTGTTAATATTAACTTCTTAGTAGAAAATAACCACGCTGAAGGTAACTTCCGTAAAGGCTTAGATGTACATGATGCTTGGTCTGGTAAGTTCGTTAATAACCGTGTTATCAATAACCGTTTCCATGGTATTGCTATTGAATCACGTGGTTATCCATCTAATGGTGTAGATGTTATTGATAACTACATTACATTTGATAAAACCTTCCGTTTAGTAGCAGATGATGAAATCCCTGTACGTACCAGTATGGACTATTATCAACAACGTGCTATCCGTATTGAAACCAAACCACAAGATTGGCAACCATGGAAAGGTCAACCTACTCGTCCTATCTATAATGTTACAGGTAACGTAATACGTGGCGTAGAGTGGGAGACAGATAAACAACAAGGTATCCACCGCGTGATTGAGATTCGTAATAATGACCAAGACCCAAATGTTATTCCTACTTGGAATATTAGAGACAATGATATTGAAGCAGTAGATGTTTCAGATATTATGTTCTGTATTGCCCCTGCTCAAGTAGTCAATGGTTTAGGTAATGTAGTAGTAGAGAACAACCGTTTTGTATCTAAACGTGTCCGTTCAGCTCCAGTAACATTCCAAGAAGAGAATACTTCTAAATTACGTGAAAACTCAATTATCTTTAGAAATAACACAATCAGTGTTACTGAACTTAATGTTTACATTAAAGCCCTGATTATTATCTCTACAGATAAGAAACTGACTATAGAGAATAATACTATTGACTTAGTAGATAACTTTAATAAACCACTATTTGACATTACATCAAAAGAGGATTATAAAGACCAAATCAATTGGACACTAAGTTCTAATGTATTCTCCTCTACAGTAAATGCCGATGTATTTAAACGTATCTTATTGGTTAAAGAGAATAACTGTAAAGTGACTCAAACTGGTAATACTTATTTACAAAAGATTACTGCTGAATTACCAGATAAAACATATTAAAAATATATTGATTAATACTAATACTACTCTACCCAAAAGGTAGAGTAGTATTAACTATATTAAAACACAAACAAATGATGTTCTGAATGACCAGTAGGGCCAGTGATGATTTCACTCACACCTGGGACATTGGTATCTTTCTTACCTACTTCACCGTAGATTGGTTTATGGAAGTTAAAGTAAACAGGAATTTGTTCAATAAAACAATATTCCACAATACTACCTGACAACCAGTTAGGAACATCTTCACCAATTAATACACCATCGTAAAGTTCAATAGGTTTAGGTGGTACAGGAAAGTCTGCCAAGTAACCATTCTTTTCATATTCTTGCTGTTTCTCTTCACTCAAAAGCAAGAACTTCTCTTTCCATTCATCCATTTCTTCAGAACGTTTCTTACTTTCTTCAGCACGTGTCTTAATACAACGTACAGCTTCTTGAACAATATTAAACGCATTAAAGTCAATTTGATTACGGTCAGGTACAGTAATAAAGTTCAGTAAACCTTTAATCTTTTCATTAGGCTCATCAACATTCAAACCATTGATTTGTGTATACTTGTGTTTATCTGCAGAGATTGGGAATAACATAATCGTTCCTTTGTGTTAAAAAAAATAAATGTATTACATAATTAATTAAATAACGGAATAAATTAGGTAGAGTAACATACTCTACCTAATCTACTATTTACCGTTTAGTAAATCGTCTACTTCAGCTAATTGTAAACCAGAGATATCTGCATAATCATTTGCAGACACAATGGTTCGACACTTAGGGAAACGATTACAAGAGAAGAAATTACCTCGTTTACCAGAACGAATAACCAATTGTCCTTTCTTACAACTAGGACAAGTCGTTCCAGTATTCACTGCTTTAGCCTTTTCAGTACCATCAATATTGCAACTGTACTTACAAGGATTTTCTTTACGAGAATAGTTTTCACATCCTACGAACTTACGTCCTTTAAAACCTTCTTTAATTAAAAGACGACCATTACACTCAGGACATTTCTTACCTTCAAATACAACTTCTTCTTTCTTAGGACGATTGTTTTCTAAACTCTCTTTAAAACCACATTTCTTATCTGGACAAGATTTATACTTACCGTATTTACCTTGCATTAAGTTAAGATTGTGTTGACCACACTTAGGACAGAGTTCAGCCATTTCTTCAATCTTACCAAATACAGATTTAGCTTCTTTAGCGGTTCTTTCTACGACTTGATAGAAAGGATTCCAAAAGTCGTACATAACCTGTTTCCAGTTTAGTTCACCTGAAGCAATCTTATCTAACTGTACATTCAAATCAGAAGTATAGTTATAATCGATGTATTTAGAAAAGTATTGTAGCAAGAAGTTAATGACTTGTTCACCAATGTCATTTAATACGAATCGTTGTCCATCCATGCTAACATATGCTCTGTCTTTTAATACACGAATAATATTAGCATAAGTCGAAGGTCGACCAATACCATAGTCTTCAAGTGTTTTCACTAAAGAAGCTTCATTGTATCTGGCAGGTGGTTTGGTTTGGTGTTCTTCGCATTTGAAGTCGACTACCTCTACTTTATCATGGTATTCCAATTCAGGTAATTTAGTATTCTCTTCTTTATCAGAATCTAAATCTTCACCTTCTTGATAAACAGCTAAGTAACCAGCAAACTTCAATACAGAACCAGAACTTCTAAAACCAAATTCTTTTAAGGTAAAAGAGACTGACAATGTATCAAATAGGGCAGGTTTCATCTGAGATGCTAGAGTACGTTCCCATATCAGCTTGTAGAGCTTGTATTCGTCGTTTCCTAGGCGATTCTTAACGTCGGTAGGGGTAAGGTATATGTCAGTGGGTCGAATGGCTTCGTGAGCCTCCTGTGCCCCTTTAGCGAGCTTCCCATATTCAATCACATGTTCAGACATGTATTGCTTATAGTTCTTGCGACCAAATGCAAAGATATTATCCAATGCTTCTTGACTTAATGCGGTAGAGTCAGTACGCATATAGGTAATATAACCATGGTCAGACTTACCATCACCTTCAAACAACTTCTGTGCTGTTTGCATGACACGTGTAGTCGTCCATCCTAATTTACGTACCGCATCTTGTTGTAAAGTAGAAGTACGATAAGGTGCTTTAGGTTTAACTGATTTCTTACCACGTTTTACATCAGAAACCAATAGCTTCTCACCTTTACCAATGTATTGATTAATGGTGTCCTTATAACCATCTACAATGTCTTTAGGAAATAAAGATTCTTCAAAAGACAATTTACCTAAGGCTACATCACCTACACGTACTAACTTAGCAGGGAAAGTAATATTATCCTTATTACCAAATACTGTCATTGTCCAATAAGTAGTAGGAACAAACTTACGAATCTCTTGCTCTCTTTCTACAATTAAACGAAGAGCTGGAGATTGTACTCGACCTGCCGATAAACCAGGAGTTAATACTTTCCACAAAAGAGGAGAAACATAAAAACCATATAGGTAATCAGACACAGAACGACCAAAGTGAGAATCTACTTTATTTTGGTCGATAGTACGTGGATTCTTAATGGATTCCAGTACGTGTTTTTCTGTAATCTCGTTAAAAGTTACGCGTTTAAATTCACAATTCTTATTCACACCTCGAATTAATTCTTTTAAATGCCAACTAATACCTTCACCTTCTGTATCAGGGTCAGTTGCTAAATAAACAACATCTGCGCTTTTACATTTGTTTAATAACTCTTTGGTATTTTTAGCATTGTTTTTGTTTAAACAAAAGTGTTGTTTAAAACCATTGTTAACTTCAATAGCACCTTTATTTTTAAGGGAAATATCTAAACCACGTACATGACCAATAGAAGCCATTACTTGAATATTGAGTGGACGTACAAATTTACCAATTAGTTTTACCTTATTGGGAGACTCCACAATCATGATACTTTTCATGTTGTTGTTCCTTGTATAAAAAGTTATTTTCATATAGATAAAATAACAATGTTAAATATTCTTCATCATTTTAATAATATAGGTTCTAAATTAAATAAAAAATAAATAACACATAAAACTACTAGATACACTACCTATAATGGGTAGTGTATCTAGATAGCTTAATAAACGCATTTACTCTTCAGAGTCTTCTTTCTTAGTAGCCATGGTAAGAAGCTCATTTAACTTCTTATCCATTTCTTTACCTATCTTTTTAAGTTGTACAAATCTCTCATCCATGGCTTTACTGATTTCATCTAGAGAATTAGGTCTACCGAGACTATCTTCTTTATTGATAGAGAGTTCAGATAAACGTTGTCTGACTAATAATTTACCTTTCTCTTCAGTTTGCTCTAACAGTGGTGTATAAATAATCACCATAGCGCTAGAGAGCATGTTGAAATAGAAAATCAGTACAGAATTAAGTCGATAAAAATAGTTTGCTTTTTTCACACCGTTGATGGTATTTTTATACTCAAACATGATGAAACTAAACAAACCAAATGTAAAAACAGAAATGATAAACAAAACAATTGACTTAATAGGTGCCCAGATATTAGCGTAGAATGATTGACGATAACCATTTAAACCATATATCTTTCTATATGCTTTAATACCGACAATAATACTCAGTACAGCTAATGCAAATAACTTCTCTGGGTCATTAGGTTGACTTTTCTCTGGCAATAGTTTAGCAGCCTCACTGTAACAAAACCCCATTGCAAATAAGTAGGTATTGAATAGAAACACTTTCCATGTTGGTTTGTCATCTTCTAATAAACCAAAGTTAATATAAAATACCTTAGCTGCTGAAAAGATAAATAACAATCCACCAAATGTATACGATAGTTTAATCAAATCAAGATTTGCAAATAAGCCTGACAATACTTTGTCGTTTGAGAATAGATTAGTAATAAATTCCATATTGAGAATCTCCATGGTTAGTTATTTAAATTTGTTTTGATACGCTTCCAATAAAGAAGCATATTCTATTAAACTCTTAGGTTTACCGATTGTATTTTCAGGTAAAGTCTTAACTTCGTTATATAAAGACAATATCTCATCTCTTTGACCAATAATCACTGAAGTGCTATTAGCCAATGGTAACATGATATAAGTAAACCCATTACATAACTCAATTAAGAAATTACTAACAGAATTATTCAAATGAGTATAAGTTACCCAGTTAGTAATAATCTCACATTCGCATTTAACAGCATTAGACATACCGAAAGTACAAATATTAAGAATAGCAACAACGATAATCTTAATCGGTAAGAGTATATAAAGGTATAATACACCTGGATAAAACATCAGCGCACCAAATGGGTCTTCCTTAAACTTAGGGTCAATGATACGAATTAAACAAAACGTATACATGACATCACCAATAGTATTTAAACATTCGTTATAAATCTTATTGATAGGACTACCATCTTTCAGTCTAATTTCACCAATATAATCATGTGTAACCTTATACTCTACCATAGTCGCTCTAAATAAGCCTAAAGTGAGAAAATGAATAATAGCAATCACTAATAACTTTATTGGTACGAAGAAGTAAACATAAAGATTATCGTGATAAGACTCTTCTCTATTGTCATCGTTAATTCCTGTCATTTTACGTAAGGCAAGAAATGTTACAGCAATAACAATTAACTGATCTTTAGTTATACTATACCCTAAATAGAAAAACCCTATAACAAATAGAGTAATGATTAAACCTACAACAATGAGTACAGATAACGATGGAATCAAGTTAATGTTCACTTGTTTATTAACAACTGTAAATCCATTAGATACCATTAAGAGTATCTTAAACATGGATAATGTAACC
>CALHQV010000134.1 GCA_938038035.1 uncultured Gemella sp.
TGGATTACAAGATGCTGTAACTAGATTAGAAGCTGCTGTTGCTTCTGCTAAAACTGCTGCTGATGAAGCTAAAGCTAAATTCGACGAAGTTAACGAAGTAGTAAAAGCTTACAAAGATGCAATCGATGAACTAACTGATGATTACAACGCAACTTTAGGTTATATCGAAAACTTAAAAGAAGTTCCTAAAGGCGAAGAACATAAAGACTTCAGTGGTGGAGTAAATGATGATGAAGCAACTACTGAACCTGCTAAGGAAGCAGATGAAGTTCCAACTGTTCCTAACGCTCCTGAATTCAACGGTGGGGTAAACGATGCTGAAGCTCCTACTGGTGATGCTAAACAACCTGACGAAGTTCCAACTGTTCCTAATGCTCCTGAATTCAACGGTGGAGTAAACGATGCTGAAGCTCCTACAGCTGAAGAAAAACCTGAATTCAACGGTGGGGTAAACGATACAACACCTCCAACTGTTCCTGGTAAACCAGACGGAGAAGCTCCAAAACCAACTAAACCTGAAGCTTCTAACGGAGATGCACTTGTTCAACCTGAACTTCCTGAATTCAACGGTGGAGTTAACGCTGTTGCTCCTGCTATTAATGAAGTTCCAGAATTCGGTGCTAATAACCCTGAAATAAAAAAAATCTTAGACGAAATCTCTAAAGTAAAAGAGCAAATAAAAGATGGTGAAGAAGGTGGTACTGAGCCTTACTACATCGAAGGATTAAAATCTCGTTTAGAAGATTTAGAAGAAGCATTAAATACTATAATTAACAATGAATCTGCTATTTTATCTGCTGGGGAAGGAAAAACAGTTCTAGAAGTTACTAGATACGTTGATTCTGATAATCACGATATCACAGATACTATGGTAGGAAAATTAGATAAAAAAGATATCGCTGGATATGAGTTTGTTAACACAACATATCAAGATGGTATCACTACTCATATCTACAAAGTAAAATCACACGAAACTCAACCTCAACCTACTCCTGATAGAGGTCAAGGCGGAGCTGGACAACAAGGTGGCGGAGCTGCTGGTGAAGTAGTAAATCCTAGTCAAAACCTTGGATCAGTTGGTGGCGCTGCAGCTGCTCAAAACGTAGATTTTGGACAAACACCTGCTGCCACTCAATTATCTGTAAAACCTGAAGAAGCTAAACCTGCAAAAGCTAAATCTGAAGAATTAGCAAGTACTGGTATGAATTCTTCTAGCACTGCTGCGTTAGGATTAAGCTTAATTGGATTAATCGGTCTTGCAGTTAGACGTAAACTTTCTAAATAGTCAATTAGTGTATAAAAAACTTTAAAGAGTATGGATTTCCATACTCTTTTTCTTTTATTAAAAATAATAACATAGAAAGGATTCGATAATTTTGATTTTCCCAAAATCACAATTTTTGAATTACTTTCTTTTTCTTTTATTAAGAATAAAAACTAATAGCGTAACAGTTTGCACCGCTACGCTATTATTAACTCATTTTTCATATTAGAAATCATATTTCCTAGTTTTCCTTAGTTCTTAAAAGTCTAGATACAAAACCAGTCAATAACAACATTAACATTCCTAAAATTGTAGTTTCTATTTGTGTTATTCCTGTGTTTGGTAACTTAGCACTATCTCTTTTTTGAACTTCAGGTGTTGGTTTAACTTCAACTTCATGAATTTCTGGTGTTTTTGGTTTTTCCGAAACTTCTTTCTTAGGAGTTTCGGAACACGTGGTTGTTCTACTTTTGGAACTTCCGGTGTTTTTGGAGTTTCTTTTGGAACTTCTGGTGTTTTCGGTGTCTCTATCGGAACCTCCGGTGTTTTTGGTTTATCTTTTGGTGTTTCTGGAACTTTTGGTGTTTCTTCCTTAGGTGGTTTTACTACATCTTTTTTGTATACTACTTTAGTATCCACTCCAGGATCTTTTGGCAATACACTTTTTACTGTTGGAACATACCCTTTTACCTCTGGTACTGGTGTTTCCAATGCTTTTGTTGGATCTTTTAAGTCGTTTAGATAATCAGGTGTCTCTGCTCCCTCTATTAAATTACCTTTTTCATCTACTGGTACTATTTTTCCTAAATGTTTATAAGTTACTGTTTCTGTTACTTCTGGTTTTTCTGGCGTAACTTCTTTTCCACCTGCTTGTTTTTTATCTGCGAAATATTTCTCCACTACTGGAACATCTACACTATTATAAGCATGTGTTTTTTCATTCCATGTAGTCTCTTTTGTTTTTTCATTATATTTCCCTAAGAATTTATACCCTTCTTGAACATTTGTTTTCGGTGCTTTTCCTTCTGCTCCAACAAATTCTACCACTTGTTTTGTACCTTTTTCTACATCTTGTATATATTTTCTTATATCAAACACAAGATGGTGACCAGGAGCAAGTTTATCCGTTTCAATATTTATATTAGGATCTACAGCTAGTTTTCCATTAACTTCTTGAAGTTTAACTCTAATTCCTACTTCATCTGTTACATAAGGGTCTTTTCTTAATTCATGAGCTACAACCTGTCTAGTTTCTTCTCTTTCTAGCTCCTGTTTTACAAACTCATACCCTTCTGGTAAATCAGGTAAAGTTGTTATACCAGCTCTCGTAGCATCCGTTTGATCATTATCATATATTTTTTCTGCAACTATTTCTTTAGTTTTTACATCTCGATATTTTATTTTACCTATTTCATATAAATCAACTGTGACTTCTTTCTCTACTGCATCTGGTGTCGCCGCAACTTCCGGAGCTCCTTTTTCTATCGCAAAATACCCTGGAGTTACCGGTGTTGGTACTTTTGAAAGTTCACCTTTATCAACTATATCATTATTACTATCTACTATTTTATCAACACCACCTGGATTTCCACCTTCAGGTACGTCTGAAATTGGTGGTAATGTAGTTACACTTTCGTTACTTGCAGCATATACTCTATCATCCGAGTTCACACCAGTTAAGATAAATAATCCTATTATAACTGATACTACCCCTACACTGTACTTTCTTATTGAAAATTTATTATTTTTCTTCATTATTTTTCCTCCTCTAAATTACACTTACCATGTAATACTTTTCTAATTTCAGTATACACCTAAGGAAAATAATTGTCAATTTAATACGTGATAATTATTATCTCTTTTTATAAATATACCCTTTT
>CALHQV010000135.1 GCA_938038035.1 uncultured Gemella sp.
GCTTTTTAGATATCTAATAAACTGTGCGGGGGTGACTCGACAAAATCGATTTCTATGAAATCACGATTTTTGAGTCACTCCCTTTTGTAATAAAGATGTAATAAAAAATAACCTAATTGTAACTCTAAAAATAGCTTAACTATGGTATAATTATCAATGCAAAACAATGTGTAAAGAGGACTATAAAAAATGGGAAGAAACAAACTGAAATTAGGATTAGGAGTATTAACGGTATTAGCTACACCAATAGCTGTTAATACAGTGGCTAGTAGTGATGTTTTAGCTGCTCAAGGCTGGGTTAAGACTGGAAATACTTGGTATTTTTACAATCAAAATGGAACATTAGCGAGAAATGCTTGGGCAGGAAATTACTGGCTAGGTGCTGATGGAAGAATGGTAACTAACGCTTGGGTAGATAATGGGCGTTATTACGTGGATGCAAATGGAGCATGGGTAAAGGGAGCTCAAAAACCAGCTGCAGCACAAAAACAAGGATGGATAAAAGAAGCAAACACTTGGTATTACTATAATACTGATGGAACATTAGCAAGAAATGCTTGGGCAGGAAATTACTGGTTAGGTGCTGATGGAAGAATGGTAACAAACAGCTGGGTAGATAATAATCGTTACTATGTAGGAAATGATGGAGCATGGGTAAAAGAAGCTAGACATGCAGAAGAGAAGAAACAAGGTTGGGTAAAAGAAGGTAACGCATGGTACTTCTACTACCAAGGTCAAATTACTAAAAATGCATGGGTAGGAAGCTACTGGCTAGGTTCAGATGGTAAGATGGCAACAAGCTCATGGGTGGATAACGGACGTTACTACGTGGGAGCTAATGGAGCATGGGTAAAAGATGCTAAGAAGCCAGAAGCAAAGTCAGAAGTTAAAAAGAACGGTTGGGTAAAAGAAGGTAACACATGGTACTACTATGAAAATGGAACATTAGCTCGTAATAAATGGGCAGGAAACTACTGGGTAGGAGCTGACGGAAAAATGGCTACTAATGCGTGGGTAGATAATGGACGTTATTATGTTGATGGTTCTGGAGCATGGGTTAAAAATGCAGAACATGGAGTTAACTATTCAAGTTATTACAAAGTAAAATCATTATATATTCCTGTATATGATGCGAATGGTCGTATTCTATCTCATGTTTCTAAAGATACAGTACTATTTAGGGATAACAGAGCTACTGCGAATGGTAGAATCCCTGTTCAAGTAGCGGGACTTAGAGGTTATGTTAATGCTAGTCAAGTAACTGCAATTGACTCTAATGATACATTCATCCCAGATTATGTAAGTGATGGGAAATATGTTTATCACAGATATTCTCCGTATACTAAGGTAATGGTTGCTTATCACAATGCTAATATGCAAGTTGGTAAATCATATTATTCAGCAGATGGTATTAACTTCGGAACATTCAAATTAGATCATCCATTCCAATTCTCTAATTTAAAATCTAGAACGAACTATACTGCGGCTGATATTAATCGACTATACAGTATAATGGGAGCTAATGATAGTAAATTAGCTGGCAAAGGAGCTACATTTAAAGCTGCTGAACAAAGATACGGAGTTAATGCTTTATACCTAGTGGCGCATAGTGCTTTAGAAAGTGCTTGGGGAAGAAGTAAAATCGCTAAAGATAAAAATAATTTCTTTGGAATTTCTGCATATGATGATACTCCATATACGTCTGCGACTAAATTTGATGATGTAGATGGTGGTATTATGGGTGCAGCACGTTGGATTAATTCTAAGTACTTAAACAATTCTGGTTATCCAGCTAACGGAGCATACTTAGGAAACAAAGCAGGTGGTATGAATGTTAACTATGCGACAGCACCATATTGGGGTGAGTCTATCGCGAGTATAATGTTCAGTGCTAATGAAAAATTAGGAAGAAAAGATAGATAGAAAGGATGGGCTAGGTTAGTATGTTAATCTAGCTTCCTTTTTGATAAAGGAGATAATTATGTTAGTTTCGGTTGTAATCGGACTTCTAAATGAGGAAAAGTTTTTACCAAGATTAATAGAAGATTTTAAGAATCAGACATATGATCACAGCAAGATAGAATTAATATTTATAGATGGGATGTCAAAAGATAAAAGTTGGCAAATATTAGAAGATTTCAAAGCTAGTAATCATGATTTTTACGATGTAGTATTGTTGAAAAATCCTAAGGTAATATTGTCGGCTGGTATGAATGTGGGCATAAAAGCTTCAAGAGGGGAATGTATCCTTAAGGTGGATTGTCATTCACATATTACTGAGAATTTTATTGAGAATAATGTTAAAGTTATCGAGAGTGGAGAACATGTTTGCGGAGGGCCACGTCCAAATATTATTGAGAATGAAGATAATTTAAGTAAGACCTTATTATTGGTCGAGGAAAATATGTTTGGTAGTGGGATAGCGAATTACCGTAAACAAACTTCTAAACGTTATGTAAGTTCAGTTTTCCAAGGAATGTATAAAAAGGAAATATTTGATAAGATTGGACTATTGGATGAAAAAGTAGGTCGTGTTGAGGATAATGAACTGCATTATCGAATTAGAAAAAACGGATATAAGATTCGTTATAGCAATGATATACTATCGTACCAATATACTAGACCAACAGTAAATAGAATGCTAAAACAAAAATATTCGAACGGATATTGGATTGGTAAGGTAAGTCATGTTTATCCTAAGGCCTTCTCTATCTTCCATTTCGTTCCTTTTGTATTTGTTTTAGGAATAATTTTTAGTCTATTGATGTTGCCTTTAACGAAGTTATTCGCTGTACTTCTTGCGGCTGCTTATGGATTATTCACAATTCTTGTTACATTGATGACTATTATTAATAATAAATTTAATGTAACAATGTTGTTAATTCCAATCTTACTATTCTTAGTGCACTTCAGTTATGGTTTAGGAACTTTAGTTGGATTAGTCAAAGGTTTTAGTTGGAAAAAAGAATATTATAAACAATAAAATATGAAATAATGGGAGTGACTCATAAATCTTGATTTCAGAGAAATCGATTTAGGTATGTCACTCCTATATTTGTAACTAACTTGTAATATCTAAAGTAATGGCTTAATGGTATAATAGAAAATGCATAAATATACGATAATATGAGCAAGGAGATTGGAAATTTTTATGAAAAAAAATAAATTGAAATTCGGTTTAGGAATCTTAACAGTATTAGCTACACCAATCGCAGTGGATGTAGTAGTAGGTACTGAAGCACACGCAGCTCAAGGTTGGGTGCAAAGTGGTTCTTCATGGTACTTCTATAATAATCAAGGTAATGTAGTAAGGAATGCCTGGCAAGGAAATTACTGGCTAGGTGCTGACGGTAAGATGGTGACAGATGCTTGGGTAGACAATGGTCGCTATTATGTAGGAAGCAATGGTGCTTGGGTGAAAGGAGCTCAAAAACCTACTGAAGTTAAGAAGCAAGGTTGGGTTCAAAATGGTTCAGTATGGAACTATTATTACCAAGGGAATATCGTTAGAAACGCTTGGGTAGGAAACTACTGGCTAGGATCTGATGGTAGTATGGCGACAAATACATGGGTAGACGGAGGTCGTTACTATGTAGGTGCTAATGGAGTTTGGGATAAAAATGCTAAAAAACCTGAAGAGAGAAAACAAGGTTGGATAAAAGACGGTGGCACATGGTACTACTATAACCAAGGTGTCATGGTTAGAAATGCTTGGCAAGGAAACTACTGGTTAGGTTCTGATGGTAGTATGGCGACAAATGCATGGGTAGATAATGGCCGCTACTATGTGGGTGCAGATGGTTCTTGGGATAAAAATGCTAAAAAACCTGAAGAGAAAAAACAAGGTTGGGAAAAAGACGGTAACTCATGGTACTACTATCACCAAGGTCAGATGGTTAAAAATGCTTGGCTTGGAAGTTACTGGCTAGGATCTGATGGTAAGATGGCGACAAACGCATGGGTAGATAATGACCGCTACTATGTGGGCGCAGATGGTTCTTGGGATAAAAATGCTAAAAAACCTGAAGAGAAAAAACGTGGTTGGAAGAAAGAAAACAACGTTTGGTATTATTACAATGAAGATGGAACACTAGTTCGTAATAAATGGCAAGGAAACTACTGGTTAGGTTCTGATGGTAAGTTGGTTACTAATGCATGGGTAGACAATGATCGCTACTATGTAGGAAGTAATGGAGCTTGGGATAAAGATAAGAAAAAAGAAGATTCAGTTCCAACAGGTAAACACACTGGTTGGGTTAAGAGTGGAAGTACTTGGTACTACTTCAATGAACAAGGACAGATGGTTAAAAATGCGTGGGCAGGAAACTATTGGTTAGAATCTGATGGGAAGATGGCTACAAATAAATGGGTTGACAACAATCGTTACTATGTAGGAAGTAATGGAGCTTGGGTTCAAAATCCAGCTAATAACACTAACCTAAATAAAGTTCTTGATATTGCTCGTAAATACATGGGTGTTGAAACGGGGACAAGAGAACACAAGAAAATCGTTGATGCTTATAACTCTGTAGATCCAAAACCGGTAGGATATACTGCGACGTATGATGATGATTGGTGTGATATTTTCGTTACAACAGTATTCCAACAAGCAGGACTAAGTGACCTTATTGGTAGAGAATGTGGTGTTCAACGTCACATCGGTATCATGGAGAATAAAGGTATCTGGAAAGGAAGAACTCAACCTAAAGTAGGAGACATCGTTACATTTGACTGGGACGGTGGAGGTTGGGCAGACCACATCGGTATCGTTGAATCGGTAAATAACGGGGTAATCACTACTATCGAAGGTAACTCTGCGTTATATGCAGGAAGTACTGCTAAAACAAAAGTAAATAGAAAAACTTATAACTGGAATTCTAGCTATATTAAAGGTTATGCAAGACCGGCGTATTAAGATATAGTAAATTTACCCTGAATATCCAAATAAAAATTGTAAAGAGATAACATTTAAAATATCTTAGATAGATTTTCGAATATATTAAATTTATGAGAGGTGACTCGAACAAAATTAATTTCTATGAAATTATAATTTTTGAGTTCCTCTCATTTGTTTTTATTAATTAAAAATAGTATAATTTAAAGTAAAATTATTAGAAAAAATGGAGGTGACAGGTTTATGAAAAAGAGTATAGGGGTTCTTTTGGTAGGTAGTTTATTACTAACCGGAACAGGGAATGTTAAAGCTGACTGGATAAAAGATCAGCAAGGTAAATGGGAATATTTTCCTAATGAAGACAGCATAAGTCATTTTTATGATGAAAAATCAAAAGATTTCGTAAAACCTGTAAAACTTCCGCAATATTATCAAGCAGATGCGAGATGGAGCTCTAAGAGATATGGTATCTCTAATATGAAGATTACAGGGTGTGTGCCTACATCGCTATCAATGATTATTTCAGGTCTAAAGGAGAATGTTACACCTGTTCAGGTAGCTGATTATATTTATGATACATCTATGGAGATGAATACGCTGTTCACAGGAACTTCTAGTCTTGGAGCTGTCGCAGCTATTGAACACTGGGGTTGTAACTATCGTGTTATTAATTCTAAAGATGATCTAAAAGTCGCACTGCAAAATGGGAATATTGTCTATGGTGCTGTAGGTCATGGAATTTTTGTGAAAGGTTATAGCACGCATGCGATAGTTCTAAGTGGCTATCAAAATGGTAAAACTCTTGCGATAGACCCAGATAATCCAGAAAGAACGAATAAATGGTACAACGTTGATGATATTTGGGATCAACGTAGTATGGAACTAGAGGATAATTCTGCGGGTGGTCCATTTATGGTAGTATATAAATAAAAGCAAGATTGTGAAGGAATTCACAGCCTTGCTTTTTGTTTTATTAATTTTTATTGGTTTAATAAATTATGATGATAAAATAAATTCGGAGTTGGAAAAATCCAACTCCGAGTGTTTTTATAATATTTATTAATAGGCTTTAGTCAGCGAATCCATTTGGATGTTTACTTTGCCATCTCCATGAGTCTTCGCACATACGTTTTACATCGTACTGTGCTTCCCAACCAAGTTCTTCTTTAGCTTTTGAAGCATCTGCATAACATGCAGCAATATCACCCGCACGACGTGGTGCGATAACGTAAGGTAAGTCGCGACCAACAGCAGCAGAAGCACTCTTAATAATATCCAGTACAGAGTATCCCACTCCTGTTCCTAGGTTATATTTAGAAAGACCACTACCTTTTTCTAGTTTTTTAAGGGCAGCCACGTGACCACGAGCTAAGTCTGCTACGTGGATGTAATCACGAACTCCAGTACCATCATGTGTATCGAAGTCATTACCGAAGACGTTAACTTTCTCTAATTTACCAACGGCTACTTGCATTACGTATGGAAGCAGGTTATTTGGAATTCCTGTTGGATCTTCTCCGATATCTCCACATTCGTGTGCTCCAATTGGATTGAAGTAACGTAGTAATACAACATTCCATTCATTATCAGCTGTATATATATCTCCTAAAATTTCTTCTAAGATTAATTTAGTACGTCCGTATGGATTAGTTACAGATAATGGGAAATCTTCTTTAATTGGTAATGCGTGAGGATCTCCGTATACTGTAGCTGAAGAACTGAAGATAATGTTCTTACAGTTGTGTTTTTCCATAACGCGGCATAGTGTTGTAGTTCCTGCTACGTTGTTATCGTAGTATTTTAAAGGTAATTGGCAAGATTCACCTACTGCTTTTAATCCAGCGAAGTGAATAACTCCAAAGATGTTTCCTTCTTTTTCAAATATTTCGTCTAATTTTGCTTCATCACGAATATCAGCTTCATAGAATGTTACTTTTTTTCCTGTAACTCTTTCTACTACATCTAAACTTTTTTTGTTTGCATTATATAAGTTGTCCACGACAACTACTTCATTTCCATTATTTAATAATTCTATACAAGTGTGAGACCCGATAAATCCTGCTCCACCAGTTACTAGTATTTTTTTAGTCATAGTGTAATTTTCTCGTAAAAAAACGAGTCCTTCCTATAATTTTATATATTCATTTTATCGGAAGTATATGTAAGTGTCAATAAATATGAGGATAATATTAAAAAAGTAAATTCCTAAAGCAAGTTTTAGTAAGCAATTTAATAGAAAGTTATTTTGAGAAAAATAATATTGAAAACTGATACATTTGTTATTAAATATTTTTCTTAAATAGCACCTTTATTTTTCATGTGAATAATATTGATTTTTTTTTTTTTTGATAAAATAGTAAGAAGAAGTGATTAAACTAACATAAATTTTAAAAATTTATAACTAAAATTTTATAGGAGAAGATATATTTATGGAGCAAAAGCAAAGATTTTCTTTGAGAAAAAATAAAGTTAAATTAGGATTAGGAGTATTGACTGTATTAGCTACACCAATCGCTGTAGATACTGTAGCTAGTAGCGACGCTCTAGCAGCTCAAGGTTGGGTTAAGAGTGGACATACTTGGTATTTTTATAATCAAAATGGAACATTAGTTAGAAATGCGTGGGCAGGAAACTACTGGCTAGGAGCTGATGGAAGAATGGCGACTAATGCTTGGGTAGATAACAATCGTTATTATGTAGGTAACGATGGAGCATGGATAAAAGACTATGGAAACAAATCAGGCTGGCAAAAAGAAGGAAGTGCCTGGTATTATTATAAAAATGGAACATTAGTAAGAAATGCATGGGCAGGAAACTATTGGTTAGGAGCTGACGGAAGAATGGCGACTAATGCTTGGGTAGATAGCAATCGTTATTATGTAGGTAACGATGGAGCGTGGATAAAAGACTACGGAAACAAATCAGGCTGGCAAAAAGAAGGAAGTGCTTGGTATTACTATAAAAATGGAACATTAGTAAGAAATGCGTGGGCAGGAAACTATTGGCTAGGAGCTGACGGAAGAATGGCGACTAGTGCTTGGGTAGATAACGGACGTTATTATGTAGATGGAAATGGACTATGGGTTCCTAGTTATTCAGAAACAAGTAAAAATATTTCGGCCTTAAATATGACTCAATACTATCAAGGTGATGCAAGATGGGGTGGTAAGATGTACGGAATATCTAATCTAGCTAATACTGGATGTGTACCGACAGCATTGGCTATGGCGTTTAGTGGATTAGGGCAAAATGTTCTTCCAACAGCTGTTGCGGACACAATCTATAATAATACTGATGAGATGAACGTTAGTGAACTAGGAACATCAGGTAAGGGAGCTGTTTATGCAATCAGAGCATATGGTTATAAACACGCAGTTATCACTACTAAAGAACAACTTATCTCAGCACTTCAAAGTGGTAAACCTGTGTTTGCAACTGTAGGAAGGGGTATTTTCGCTAAAGGTAGATTGACTCACGCTATTATTTTAAGTGGATATAGCAATGGAAAAACAAAAGCAATGGATCCGGATAGTGCATATAATACAGGTAAATGGTATGATATCAATACTATTTGGAACCAAAGAAGTACAGATCCTTACGACACTAACATCGGTGGATCATTTGTAGCAATCGGATAATAGAATAGAACGATGCAGGAATATTGATTTTTAAGAAATCTAATTTTCTGTGTCGTTTTTTGTTGTAATTTTAATCTTATTAAGATAGTATGTCGATAGATTTATACTAAAATAATAAAGATAATATTGTTATACTTCATTATTTTCACACTAAATTATAACAGTTGTTGCTAAAAATCGTTAAAATTGGTATACTATAACTTAGAGAACTTGAAAGCGAAGGAGTGTGCTTAAATTATGGTGTATAACCACAGAGTTATAGAAAAAAAATGGCAAAAATATTGGGATGAAAATAAAACATTCAAAACATTAGATGATCATACGAAAGAGAAGTTTTACGCATTGGATATGTTCCCATATCCATCAGGAGCTGGACTTCACGTAGGTCACCCAGAAGGGTATACAGCTACTGATATTTTAAGTAGATATAAAAGAGCAAATGGGTACAATGTACTTCACCCAATGGGATGGGATGCATTCGGATTACCAGCTGAGCAATATGCATTAGATACTGGTCATGACCCAAGAGACTTTACAAAAACTAATATCGACACGTTCCGTCGCCAAATTAAAGAATTAGGATTTTCTTATGATTGGGATCGTGAAGTAAATACAACAGATCCTAACTACTACAAATGGACACAATGGATTTTCAAAAAACTTTATGAAAAAGGGCTTGCTTATGTTGATGAAGTACCTGTAAACTGGTGTCCAGCATTAGGAACAGTACTTTCTAATGAAGAGGTTATCGATGGTAAATCTGAGCGTGGAGGACACCCTGTAGAGCGTCGTCCAATGCGTCAATGGGTACTAAAAATTACTGATTACGCTGAAAAACTTCTTGCTGATTTAGATATTCTTGATTGGCCAGAAAGTCTTAAGGCTATGCAACGTAATTGGATTGGAAAATCTGTTGGTGCTGAGATTGATTTCAAAATTGAAGGAACTGATAAAGCATTCACAGTATTCACTACACGTGCCGACACTGTATTTGGTGTATCTTACTGTGTCCTTGCACCTGAACACAAACTTGTAGAGGAAATCGTTACAGAAGGACAAAGAGCGGCTGTTGAGGAGTATCTTGACATCGTTAAACGTAAATCTGACCTTGAAAGAACAGACCTTAACAAAGATAAAACAGGAGTATTCACAGGAGCTTACGCTATTAACCCTGTAAATGGTGAAAAAGTAGAACTTTGGATTGCTGACTACGTTCTAGCAAGCTACGGAACTGGAGCTGTTATGGCTGTTCCTGCGCACGATGAGCGTGATTATGAATTTGCGACTAAGTTTAATTTACCAATCAAAGCTGTTATCGAAGATAATGGTGAAGTTGTTGTACCATTCTTTGGTGATGGTAAACACATCAACTCTGATTTCATCAATGGATTAAACAACGAAGAAGCTATTGCTAAAGTTATTGAATTTTTAGAAGAAAATAAAGTTGGACGTAGTAAAGTTACATATAAACTACGTGACTGGTTATTCTCAAGACAACGTTACTGGGGAGAACCAATTCCAATTATCCACTGGGAAGATGGGACTATGACTACAGTGCCTGATAGTGAACTTCCACTATTACTTCCAGAAACTGACAACATTAAACCTTCAGGAACAGGAGAATCTCCACTTGCTAATATCGAAGAGTGGCTAAATGTAGTAGACCCTGAGACTGGTAAAAAAGGTAAACGTGAAACTAACACAATGCCACAATGGGCTGGTTCTTGTTGGTACTACCTACGTTACATTGATCCACACAACGATGAAATGTTCGCAGATCCAGAGAAATTAAAATATTGGTTACCTGTAGACGTTTATATCGGTGGAGCAGAGCATGCGGTACTTCACTTGCTATATGCTCGTTTCTGGCACAAAGTACTTTACGATTTAGGTCTAGTTCCGACTCGTGAACCATTCCAAAAACTATTCAACCAAGGTATGATTCTTGCTGAAGGTAAAGATGGTCGTCCAGAAAAAATGTCTAAATCTAAAGGTAATGTAGTAAACCCTGACGATATTATCGTATCTCACGGTGCTGATACATTACGTGTTTATGAAATGTTCATGGGGCCATTAGATGCTTCTATCGCATGGAGTGAAAATGGACTTGATGGATCTCGTCGTTTCTTAGATAGAGTATACCGTCTATTCGTAGATGAAGAAACTGGTAAAGTAAATGATAAAGTTCAAGATAAAGACAATGCAGAATTAGAAGTAAGCTATAACTACACTGTTAAGAAAGTATCAGAAGATATCGAAATTCTTGGGTTTAACACAGCTATTTCACAACTTATGGTATTTGTAAATGACTGTTACAAAGCCGAATATATCCCTCGTAAATATGCATTAGGATTTATCCAACTTCTTGCACCATTTGCACCTCACCTTGCTGAAGAAATGTGGGAAATCTACGGTAATACTGAGTCAATCTCATATGTACCATGGCCAACATTTGATGAAAGCAAACTTGTAAGTGATACTGTAGAAATCGTAGTTCAACTTATGGGTAAAGTTAAAGCAAAATTAGATGTTAAGAAAGACTTAACACCTGCTGAATTAGAACAAATCGTTCTAGCTAATGAAGAAGTAAAAGAATTAATCGAAGGAAAACAAGTTATGAAAGTAATCGTAGTTCCTGGAAGATTAGTTAATATCGTAGCTAAATAAGGAGAGACACATGGAAGAATTAATTTATAGTATTGTTAGCGAAATTGTTGAGCATAAAGATGAAATTAAGATAGAAAAATTCGTTAAAAATGCACGTGAACACTACATTTTAACAGTACACCCAGAAGATTGTGGGCGTATTATAGGGAAAAAAGGTACAGTGATTAACGCAATCCGTACTGTATTAAATTCAACAACATTTAGTAAAAAAGTTTACTTAGATTTAGTAGAATAATAAGATAAATGTTGAATAGGAGTCTGAAAGATAGATATTTTTCAGATTCCTATTTTTTGATAATTTAAAAATTATAGACATAGAAAATTTTGGGACAGATGATTTTCTAGAGAGTAGAGAAATGAGACATAATCGTTAATTTTGTGTATAATATTATTAGTGTTAATTTAGGAGGTTATTATGAGAGAGATAGTTGATGGATATCTAATTAATGATGACAATATAAAAATAGCATTTACTAATAGGAATGTTGATGCGAAGAGTAGTGAAGATATGAAAAACTTTTCTGAGAAATATGGATTTAATCATAGTAACATAGTTTATAATGCTCAGGTTCACGGGGCGGATGTTCGTATTGTTGAATTGGGAGATGATGTTGCTGAGAATGGAAAGGAAGCGGATGGCTTAATTACTAATCTTAGAAATACTCCGTTGTTGATTTTTACAGCTGATTGTGTACCTGTTGTTTTCTATGATAAAAATCAAGGTGTTGTTGCCTTAGCTCATGCAGGATGGCGTGGAACATATGGGAATATTGCCGAGGAAATGGTAAATATTATGACAAATAAATATGGTTGTAAGGTAGAAGATATTAAGACTATTATAGGGCCATCAGTTAGTGTGGATAATTATGAAGTTTCATATGATCTTATCGAAAAATTCGCTGCACTAGAAGTACAAGGTTATTATAAAGAAGTCGACGATAAATATTATTTAGATTTATGGAAATTGAATAAAGAATTATTGAAAAAATGTGGTATACTAAAAGATAATATTAAAATTATTGATTTTTGTACGGTAAGAGATAATGATAAATTCTTCTCATATAGGCTGGATAATGCTACTCCAAAACGTATTGGAACAATAATTCAATTAGATTAAATTCACATAGAATAGAGGAAAAAGTATTGGAAAAAGATATTAAATTAGTTGAGCAAGTAGCTACATTTAAAAGATTGCCAAAAAGTGATAGTAGATGGCGTGTAGCATTTTATTATATAGCGAAAGAATTCTGGGATTTAGAAGAGGTCTTTGTGATAATCGATAAAGCACTTTACGAAGAACAAGGTCTTAAAATTCCAGTTTTTAGAGAGTATAAAGAAGCGGAAGGATTCCAGATTTTTTCTAGTCATATAAAAGCGAAGGAATTCGTCGAGAAGCAAGGTGATTTATTCGTTACAGCAAGTGGTGAAAAACTTATTGGTAGAATACGTCAAGGTGCGTTTAGAGAAGTTTTCGTTCCATTTTTTGCTGAACAAAACTTCAACTATTTACTAAATGAAGATGAAGCACTATTTGCTGATACTTTCAAGCGACTTCTGGCAGTTATGGAGGCTAGTGAGAACTATATTGTGGATCAAGAACAAGAGGATATGCTTAAAGCAGGCGATGTTCAAGGATTCTTCGCAGATATTTGCAAAAAATATATAGTATTAGTATAAAGATAAACATCAAGCGTAATTTTGTAATGTTTGAACTTCAAGTATGAATTAATTACGTTTGATTTTTTATTTAGGTTTCATTAGGTTACAAATGTTGCATCCTTCTTATTTTTTTCATATAATTTATATATAGA
>CALHQV010000136.1 GCA_938038035.1 uncultured Gemella sp.
TATTTTCCTAGTAGCAAATACTAGTAAATTCATTATAATGCTAGAAAATACTATCGGCATATACACATTTAATACTGATGCTCCTACTTCTTGCCCCTCTATTAACTTATAGTATATCCCTATAAATAATACTCCTAATGCAAGCGCATTTATTAATAATGGTGAAAGCCATAATTTCTTAAATGCTATATTTAAAATATATGTGATAAACCACGATCCTAGTATATACCATTTACTGTAGGTATACCAATATGCCAATAAAACTATTATACTCATTATCTCAACTCACTTAAAAATCTTGTTGCAATTTCTTGCGGTCTAGTTATTGCTCCCCCAACTACTATACAATGCGCCCCCGCTTCAAATGCTTGTTTCGCTTGTTCTGGGGTATGAATTTTTCCTTCTGCTATAACCGGAACTTTTACATTTTTTACGATTTCTTTTACTAAATCTGGGTTGAATTTTTTTGAATCTGATGTATATGGTGTATATCCATTCATCGTTGTTCCTACGAAATCCACCCCTGCTCTTTCCGCTTCTACAGCTTCTTCTAAATTAGAAATATCTGCCATCAATAATACATTAGGATACTTTTCCTTTATTTCTTCCACGAATTCACTAGGTGTTTTTCCATCCCCTCGTTCTCTATTCGTGCAATCTAACGCTATTATATCAGATCCTGCATCAACTAATTTATCAACCTCATCCATTGTAGCAGTTATATATGAAGCATATCCTTCATATGATTTTTTTATTATACCAATTACTGGTAAATTCGTTTGTTCTTTTATTTGTTTAATATCTAAAACTCCTTGGGCTCTAATGGCTTTTACACCTGCATTCTTAACAGCTTGCGCCATTAAACACATTATTCCACCTTCTTCTTTATATAAAGCTTCACCTGGTAATGCTTGACAAGAAACTATCATTTCTCCTTTTAGATATTCTATTAATTGTTGTTTATTCATAACCTTATCCTTTCACGGCACCTAAAGTAACACCTTGAGTAAAGTAATTTTGGAAACAAATGAACACTATTATCATCGGTAATGATGCTAATGATGCTCCTGCCATTAGTAATCCGTAGTCATTAGAGAACTCTTGACCTTGCGCTAACGCTGCTAACCCTAAAGGTAATGTAGACATATCTGGTGTATTAGAGAAGATTAATTGTGAGAAATAATCGTTCCAACTAGCGATGAAAGTAAAGATCGCTAATGCTCCGATACCTGGTTTAATGATTGGTAACGCGATATTTATAAATGTTCTTACTTCACCACAACCATCTATTCTTGCTGATTCAAGTAACTCTGTTGGAATTGCTTGAGAGAATTGTCTCATTAAGAATACCCCGAACGGCCAACCTACTGCAGGTAGAATTAATGCGTAGTATGTATTCATTAAGTTAAATTCAGTGATTAAGTTTAATAAAGGTATTAAAATTACTTGTTTTGGTAATGCCATTGCTGCTACAAACACCATGAATATTATCTTAACACCTGGGAAATTTTTCTTAGCTAGCGCATATCCTGCTAGAGCTGATGTAGCGCAAACTAAAAATGTTGTCATTACTGAAATAAATACTGAGTTAAAGAACCATCTTAATGTATTCGATGTAAATAACTTTTCATAGTTTTCCAAAGTTGGAGTAGATGGCCACCATTCTGGTGGGATCGTTATTGCTACATCTTGTAATTTAAATGATCCTGATGCAATCCAATAAAATGGAAAAATAAAGAATATAGTTAACCCAAGTAATATTATCATTGATACTATTTTAAAAATACTTATATTTTTCATTCTAAATCCTCCTAATCATTATCTGTAGATAGGAACTTGAATTGTAATATTGAAATTACTCCAATAATTACAGCAAGGATAATACCCATCGCACTAGCTACACCATGATTTCCGTTTTTAATTGCTGCTTCATAAACTAGATACATAATTGTACTTGTTCCATAGTTTGGTCCCCCAGCAGTTAATAACTGGATTAAGGCGAAAATTTGGAACGAGTTAATTGTAGTTACAACAACAATATATAATGTCGTTGGTTTAATCAGCGGCCAAGTAATTTTTGTGAACACTTGCCATTTTGTTGCTCCGTCAATTTCCGAAGCTTCTAATAATTCTTTTGGCACGTTACCTAAAGCAGCAACATAAAGAATTATCGGTTGTCCTAATGAAGTAGTAATCAAAATCGTAATAATAGCATATAATGCTGTGCTTGGATTTCCTAACCAGTCAATATTATCGTTAATTAAATGCATCGATTTAAATACATAGTTTAAAATTCCATATTCTGGGTGATAGATCCAAGCCCAAACTACAGTAACAGAAACTACAGAAGATATTGCTGGAATATAGAATACTCCACGGAAGAATGATCTTACTACTGCACTCTTGTTGTATATCGTTACTGCAACAAATATAGATACTAATACTACTATAGGTACTGCAACTACCGTTACAATAATCGTATTAATAAGGGATTTCATAAATGGTTCGTGGATTGTTGCTCCACTTCCACTAAACATTAAGTCTGAATAGTGTTTAAGTCCAACGAATACTGGATTCTTTTTAGCAAAACTATATAATGATAACTGCAGCCCGCGTAACATTGGTACTAAAACAAATGTTATGAAAAATAAACTAACTGGCAAAATAAATAGATATGCACTAAAGTCTATTTTTTTTCTTTTCTTAGTAGTTTTCATAGAACCTCCTAAAAAGTTTATTTTTTATCTAAAAAAGGGATAGAAGCAACTCTATCCCTTCATACGTCAAATTACAATGCTTCTTTTATTGTTTTATTTGCATCTTCTACAAATTTATCTAATCCTTCTTTAGGTGTAGTTTTACCATTTAATACACCTTGAACCATGTTGAACCATAGTGGTCTCATTTTTGCGAATCCTGGAATTGTGTTATAGTATGGAGCGTATTGTCCAGTTAATCCTTCGGCAAATTTAAGTTCTTCTGAATCGTATAATCCTGTTTCACCTTTTTTAGCTGAGAAGTTACCAGAAGCTAATAGAGTACGTTTACCCCAATCTTTATCATTAACCATAAAGTCAACGAATTTTTTAGCCGCTGCTGCTTTATCTGCATCACCGTTATCAAAGATAGCTGGTCCTGCAACTAGATAATCATATTTAGCTTTTCCTCCATTGTTAGGGAACGGTAAGAATTTGTAGTTAAATCCAGATGCATGTGAAGCTGCGATACCAGGAGAGAATAAGATTGTAGTTGCTGCACGTCCAGATTTGAATGCCTCTAGAGCATCTTTAGCTTCTAAAGCTACCCCTTGTCCTAATAAACCATCATCGTAAGCTTTTTTTACCCACTCTAATCCTTTAACACCATTTGCATCATTAATAGTGTATTTGCTGATTGCATCATCTGTAATCCAAGAATTGTATAAGTTTGCTACAAATGCTCTTGGCCCTTGGTCTCCCGCTTGTGATTTAGTGTAGAATAAAGCTGGAGTAATACTTGAATCTTTTTGTTTAACTGCTTTTAAGAATTTTTCATATTCTTCTACAGTCCAACTTCTATCTTGTTTGTTAAGAGGTAGAAAGTCTGTTACACCTAACTTATCTGTTAAGTCTTTGTTTACACCCATTAAGAATGGCGCTACCCCTTGTGGATACATATAAAGTTTATCTTTATAACTAGACGCTTTAACTGCTGCTTCATTTAATTTAGATTTATCAACATCATCTAATGGAACTAATAAATCTTTAGCTGCCCATGCAATTACACGTCCTGGCGCATCATAAATTACATCTGGAGCTGTTTTCGATTGAATAGCTGTTTCGATTTTTGCTGGTCCATCTGTAAATTCAATTTTTTGATAGTTAACTTTAATATTTGGATTTTTTGCTTCAAACGCTTTGATTAAAGCTGCATCGAAATCCTCAGTTTTTTTGAATTCTTTATCTTTTGTAAATTGTGGGAAATCCCAATAAGTAATTTCTACTTTTTTATTCGGATCGGCTTGCTTTTCTTCTTTTTTACCGCCCACACACCCTGTTAAAACAAGAGCTGTCGTTGCTGCTACAGCAAACAATTTATTTAATTTTCTCATAATATGAGCCTCCTTATTTTGTATGTTTTTTTAAAATTTGACGTCTTATTTAAATTATTCTAAGATACTAAGTTCTGTATCTACATCGAAGTAATGTGCTCTATTCATATCTAAAGCGAATGTAAGTTCATCTCCCATTTTAATATTTTGTCTTGAGTGTACAATCGCTTTAATACTTTCACCATTTAAATCGGTATGAACAATATACTCAGATCCTAATAACTCTGCCACGATTACTTTTGAAGTAATTTTAGCATGTGAATATGTCTCTAGTACAAGTGGATCATTAGAGATATTCTCTGGTCTAATTCCTAGGACTACTTCTTTTCCTTCATAGCCTAGTTCTTTCAGTCTATCATAGTGTCCTATCGGAATTTCTATTTCTCCTCCATCTTTAGTTACAAAGTTACCTTCAGCAACTCTACCTCTCATGAAGTTCATTGTAGGCGCTCCAATAAATCCTGCTACAAATAGGTTTTCTGGATGATCATAAATCTCTTTAGGACTTCCAACTTGTTGAACAACACCTTTTTTCATTACTACAATTCTATCAGCCATTGTCATAGCTTCTGTTTGGTCATGCGTTACATAAATCGTAGTAGCACCTAATGTATTATGTATTTTAATAATTTCCGCTCTCATGTTACTTCTTAATTTAGCATCTAAGTTCGATAGCGGTTCATCCATAAGGAATACCTTCGGACTTCTTACAATAGCTCTTCCTAATGCAACCCTTTGACGTTGCCCTCCAGAAAGTGCTTTTGGTTTTCTATCTAAAAGCTCTTCTAATCCAAGAATTTTTGCAGCTTCTTCTACTTTCGCTTTAATTTCATCTTTAGGTACTTTTCTTAATTTTAAGGCAAATGCCATATTATCAAAAACTGTCATATGTGGATATAACGCATAACTTTGGAATACCATTGCTATATCTCTATCTTTAGGTTCAACATCATTTACTAATTTATCCCCTATATAAAACTCACCTTCTGTTATATCTTCTAAACCTGCAATCATTCTAAGGGTAGTAGATTTCCCACAACCTGATGGTCCCACAAATACAACAAATTCCTTGTCAGCTACTTCCAAATTAAAATCAGTTACCGCGCAAAAACCATTATCATATTTTTTATAGATTTTTTTTAATGATAAACTTGCCATATTAACCTCCTAAAAATTGATATTTATCTTTTCATCAAAGATAGTATCATATTTGAAAGCGTTTGTAAAGATAAAAATCTAGAAATTTAATGTTCTAACCTTTATAATAGTTTATTATTTTTTCATTTTATTTGAACAATAAACAAACTTTATTTTTTAATAAATTCAATAAAATACAGTAAAGTACACATTTTAAAA
>CALHQV010000137.1 GCA_938038035.1 uncultured Gemella sp.
TAGAACAGCGTCTTCAACAGTGTACTTAAATTTATAAGTTTCTGTATTTTCTGCAGCATCAGTTACCGTTACACTTGCTTCACGTGTTCCCGTAGTAGCAGTACTTGTAGCTGCATCATCGCCTACTAGGCTAACATTCGTGCCATTAGTCATTGTTTCTGTTTTCTTGACACTTCGACCATTTGGAAGACCAGTGATATTAATAGAAGTTGTTTTTCCAGAATTATCATCCACTATGAATGTAGGATTGAACGTTGCACCTTTAAAGATAACAAAACGGTTATCTTCAGCATTTGTTGTTAAAGCTACTGAATCGTTGTTTCCGAATTTAATTTTTACCGTCGGTTTAACATCTTCAATTTTCACTTTAACTGTTACAGTTTTAACCCTTGGATAGCTTGAAGCATAAGGTCCATGTGGATCAGCAACTAATGTCACTCTTACCTGACGTTCTACTTCAGTTCCACCACGTCCTGTTACAGTACTGTTCACCCATTCATATTTCGTTCCTTCTGGTAATTCTTTTGATCCATTAATTGGCATTACTGCCTCTTTTGCTTGGTCGGCCGTTAATGTATCCCCACTATTTGCTGTAACTTTCTCAGTATTAGCACCTACATCAAACACCGTATGAACAATTTCACCTTCACGTCTTAATTTTAACAATTCATCTGTAGTCGTTGCAGAGTATCTACCTGTTGGATAAGTTGCTCCATAACTATATTTATACTCACCAACTCCTTTTGCGGTGTCTTTATTAAGTTCTCTAGCCATAATAGAGTCATCTTTATCACCATTAGTTATCGGCGGTATATCTTTGAGTACTGTTCGCCCATTCTCTTCTACTTCTCTTTTTGCAAACCAATTCAAACCTTGTGCTAATCCATTGTTTATATAATAATCACCGTCATGGTACCAGCTATATTTAGGAGCTCCTGCAAAATCATACACCTTATTAGCCATTGGGAATGATTTATACACTTTATACGGTATTACTTTAGTCGTTGTAGCACCATTCGCAAATGTAATAGTCGCTGTAGCTTGTTTTTCTTGGTAATCACCATTTACATTTTCCGTATCAAATGTAACATTAACTGTAGCACCGTTAGGTAACTCTTCTAATTGTCCACCTTCATTTACTCGTACTAATGTTCTCTTATCATCATCCGTTAATTTTTCATGTTGGATAAAGTTAATTACTGGACGTACATCTAAGTTGTATCCAACTTTGAAGAATCCTAGGCTTTCCTCTTCACTTCTATTCCCTGAAGTATCAGACGCTTGAGCTACTAACTCATAAGTTGCTGGATCAACAGTCTTAATTAGGCTGCCTAGTACTGTTTCTCCATTAGCAGTTGTTTTTTCTACTCCATTTTCAACTACTTGAGTTTTAACTCCATCTTTTTTCACCCAAACATTTAGACGTTTACGAACTTCGTTTGCTAATGTTGTTCCAGTTGTTGGAGTCGCTGTTCCTGTTGTTGAGGTAGTTGCTCCTGTTCCTAAATCATCACGGTCATAGTTATCTGTTACTTTTACAAGTGAAGATGCTGTGATAGAAGTATCTGTTAATCTTGGAGCATTATCTGCTGAAGCCCCCAATTCATTAGAATCTGAAGGTTCTACTACTGGTTTCACTGGATCGATTGGTACGAAGTATAAGTTTACAACGTTTGTTGTTGTATCTTTTGTTTCTCCATTACGTTCTGCTAGTGGTCCTGCATTCACGTATTTTGGACGTAAGTATACTTGAGCTTTATGAATAGCTTGTTCACCATTCACGACATTAGTTAATGTAAATCCTGGTAAACCATTTGCTGCCGCGATTGTTACATTTTGGAGATTTGTATCAGTTCCGCCGCCTTTACCTTGTTGAACTAGTTTGTTTGCAGAGTTGCTTACATTTTGTCCTCCACTTAATGAACCACGGTCAACTAAGTCGATAACATTGATATAGTTTCCATCTTTAAGGAAGGTAGTACCAGACATACTAAAGCCGTCTTGTCGCCCTTCAGCTTTTGCTTTATTAACCCCTTGCGTTGCTACAAATGATGGATTTTCTGTATGGTTAACCGTCCAACCTTCACGAAGGTTTAATACTTTCAATACATCATTAAAGTTAAACGACTTACCTTTCGTTGCATCATAGTAATAAACTAAACTACGGTTACCATTCGTTGTACCACCTGTAGAATTATCTGACCATGCAAATCCTTTATCTGTATCACGACCCGGAACTTTTAGTCCATCGATATTTTCGAATTTATAGTCATCTCGAATATTTGCAAAACGAGTAATAAAGCCTGTCGTTGTGTTTCCATCTTTTTTGTTTGGATTTGTTTGAAGCCAAGCACGTTTTTTATCTTTGGTAATTACAATTGCTCCACTATCAGAGATTTCAATATTTTCATCACTTAGATTTAGAGTTGGATTTGCATTTCGTAACGCAATACGAATACCAGTTTTCTCAGCATCGTTTAATTTTTGATCATTTGCTTGAATAATGCGGTTTGTAGCATTTTCCCTTACATCTAGTTTTGCTGTAACTTCTTTTTCATTACTATTTCCAGATAAAGTAGATACACCACGGTGCGTAACTTTTACTCTAGAGTAAATTGTTTCGTCCGCTAAAAGACCATTAGGTCGAGATGCAGCATAATCGCTCGCGCGGAAAGTATATTCTGTTTCTCTACTTCCTCGTGCAAATGCATGTTCAGCGATTGGAGTGTTTGGATCGCGATCACTATAAAGTTGAATAGTACGAATAGCATCTTTATTTACCGTTCCAACATCAGCAGTACTTTCACCGATATTAACAATTTCTTTAACTTTAATATCTGGGCTTTCACCTACTTTACCGTAAAGAAGATCTTCTCCACCGTCAATTGTTGGTGCAGATGGATCTACGGCAACTAATACTCTTCGATCGATCATTCTTGGAGTGAAGACTGTTCTTGAAGTACTATTATCATTTGCAATGTCTCCAGCACTAGTGAAATGTACATAAACACGTCGTCCATAGTGCCCCATCGCAACAGAAGCTCCTTTAGACTTATCTGCTGGATTAGATGAAATTGCTCCACCACTAATACTATAACTCACACCTTCAGGAAGATAAGCATATCCTCTGTCCGTTTTATTAGCGTCATCAATCACTTTCCAGTAATCTTTAGGATCGATATTTTTATCACCATTCGCTAGATTTACTGATTGACCATTTTTAAGTCCGATAACATAACTCTTACCTGTTGGTTGATCCCTATCCGGTGTCTCATATCCATTTTTAAAATCCATGTCCACAACACGGTATTTGAATTTCAATACACTCGTATCGTTATTTCCATCACCACGAACTGTCAATGTTGCTTCATATTCACCTAAAGCTTGTTCAGCAGGAACTACACCGCTAGATAATCTTGCAGTATATTTACTACTTTCGCTTCCTGTTCGGACTCCACCTGGGAAAGCTGTAGCTGTTACATTCGTTGGTAATCCTGAAATTGTTACATTCGTGATTTTTCCTGAGTTATCCCATGCTTCTAATTGCGGGTTGAAGTTAGCACCTCTAAACACTGTAAAGATTGGATCCCCAGCTGTTTGCCCGATTGAAATGCCATTTAATGTTGCCTGAGGTTTTTGATTGTCTGCTAAGTTAAATGTAACATTCTTTTTAATTTGTTTCGGTGCATAGATTGTAATACCATTCGCTGATGTTCTACCATTTAATGCTGTATCCGGGAATTCTACAATCGCTTCCTTCGTTACTGTTTGAGCTGAATTTGGTAATGTCGTATTCTCAGTTTCATTATTTGCCCATAAGAACTTCATACTTCCTGGGAAATACACATCAGCATTTGAAGTAGTTCCATTAAGTGTTGATGCCACAAATTGGTGAGAATCTCCAAGTTTACTTCCTGTAGCTACAGATTTTGGAGAATTTTTCAATAATACATCTGCAATAATGTATTGGAATTTATACTCTGCTGCATTTCCGTTTTTATCTCGAACTGACACGATTGCTTCACGAGTTCCTAGTGGTGTTTCAGGGGCTACAACTTGATTAGAGAACGTGATTTCTCTTCCGTTAGCAACCCCTGTATGAGCCACATCTCTATTACCTTGCTTATTAAACCAAACTCCATTTGGAATGTTTTTAATCATGAAGGTATCAGTTGTTCCTGAGTTATCCTCAACTCGGAAAGTTGGATTGAATGTAGCACCGCGATAAATCAAGAATTTATTATCAGTTGCTGTTTCAGTTAATTTTTTCCCATTCATCCAAACTTCAGGAGCTTGTCTATCAGGGTTTTTCGCTGTATCTCGTGCAGTATCACTTGTGTCACTGTTTAAGAATGTAGCTGTTGCTGTTACGGTCGATAGGTCTTTTACGGTTGGTTCTGTAATCGTAATTTTACCCGTTCTACTGTCTACTGTGATTCCGTCTGGACGCGTTCCTTGAATTGCCCATGAGTTCCCATCTTTTTTAGCGATAATCTCTTTAAGATTAGTTTGATTTGTAGGAACGTATTGGAATGTTACTTTATCTGTATCTCCTTGTGGAGTAATGCTTACTGTACCATCTTGAGGTCCAACTACAACAGGCGCTGTAGGTTTTGTACCTTTTGTAGGTGTTAATAATCGAGTTTGTCCATCTGGATAAGTTACTTTGATTTTATCCGTATTTCCTGCTGTTGTGTCATACTCAAACTTAACTCCAGCTTTTACTAAGTCTGGGTTAGCATTTTTAACACTTTCTAACACTTGATTTTTTACATCTGTTTTTATTGCACCATTTTGAACATCATTTCCTGTAATCATACGAACTGCTGGTTCATTTGGAACTGCTGATAGAAGTTTCACTGTTAGCGTTTTAGCTGGAGTTGCAGTATCTGTCCAGTTACCAGCTTTATCTTTGGCGTTTAACTTAACTGTTAATCCACCATTAGGAATTGTAGTTCCGTTTAGTTTAACTTTTAATAGAGCATTTACAGTTTTACCACCTGTTACTCCACCTTTAGCGGTAAATGCCGTAGCTCCAGAATTGTGGTCACCCGTAATACTATATTTTGCGTTTCCATTAGTCCCTGAAGAGAATGCATTCATTCCATCCCCTAATTCATCATCTTTGATTTGAACGTCTAGAGAAACTTCACCTTTATTATTTGGTGTTACGAATAATGTTACTTGGTTATTCGCTGGAGTTGTCGCTAATGGTTTCCCGCTTTCACCTACTTGAATTGTAGGAGCCATACCGTCAGCTAGAACTTCTTGCTCCGTTGATTTTTCAGATCTTACATCTGTATGTTTTTTATTGCCATAGTCTAAGTACGCTGAAGTTTCGATAATGGATTGAGCGTAATATTTACCACTCTTAATTAACACATTATTAAAGACTGCATTTCCACCACTATTTGCTTTTACAGTAGCAACTTTTTCTGTCTTTTTAACTCCATTTTCTGTATATTCACGGAATAATGTAATTGGGTAACCATTCGTACCGTTTGATACCGTTAGGTTTTTCGTTTGCCCACGAGAATTTGCTATATTTTCTGCGAATGTAGGAGTTTTCGGCTGAATCGCAAACTTGATATTCAAGAAATCCGCAGAACCATCTTTAAACGTACGCTTAACTTTATATTCTACTAAACCTGGCTTATCAGCACCGTGCATCCCGATTTGAGAAGCAGATAATTTATTTCCTTCTTTATCGTAGAATTCGAATTGTTGTCCAGCAGTTGTCGCCTTAGTATTCGATGAAGGTGTATTCTTTCCTACTGGAGCAGTATATTGGTGCATATCGAAGTTACTGTTATAATTACCAGAAGCATCGTAACCTAAGATACCATCAGCATCAAATGGTTTATAGTCGTAATTAAATCCACCAAATCCATATGCTCCTTGAGGATATGCTGTATTATAATGTTTTCCTTGTTTAATCAGGAAGGTTCCATTC
>CALHQV010000138.1 GCA_938038035.1 uncultured Gemella sp.
AAAGAATGTTAGAAATGCTTGATGACTGTGAAGATGTTCAACAAGTATACCACAATGTTGACTTAGAAGCTTAGGTGACTTATGGTAAAAAAGATTAAAAAAAATAGCTCATATAGCTATAATGACAGAAATATAAAGCCGACATTGAGTGATATTTCAGGACCAATAGAAGAGCCATTGTTAGATGTGAACGGAGAAACAGCATCAATCGTTAAACGTTTCTTTGCTTATCTAATTGACTTAGCGATTTATCTACCGATAGCTTTTGTATTCCAATATACAACTGCGAATTTACGAGCTCAAGGTGGAGCAGAAAATGAAAGAAATGCACTATATATGACGATTTCTATAGTTATTTTTGCAGTTCTTTTATATGGATACCTACCTCATAAATGGCAAGGTCAAACAATTGGAAAAAAACTTTTTAAAATAAGATTAGTTCCAACTGACAACAAGAAAATTGAATTTTCTAGATATTTAATCAGAGAATTCTTAATTAAAGTTACTGTAGGTTGGGCTGCGGTACCAGTTTCAGCGCTATTCTGGCTGTATGAAACATATATACTTAAACGTAAAGATTCGATAATGCTATATGATAGACTATTGAATACGCGAGTTGTAGCAGCTACAGAACAACCAAAAGTAGAAAAAATAAAAGAAGATAAAGAAAAATAATGAAAAAACTAGCTGATTTAGGTCGCCTTAAACCTAAAAACAGCTAGTTTTTTTGTGCTTTATGTTATAATTAACGTTCGTTTTAATGTTTTTTTATGTTTTCAGTTTTATATTTTCAAAAAAAGTGTTAAAATATAAATGTTAAATTTATTTATTTAGAGTGGAGAAAAAATGTTAAAAATAGATAGACATAGCTATATTTTAGACGAGTTAAAAACAAAGCATTTAGTACGTGTGAGCAAACTAGCGCATGATATGAAGGTAACAGAGATGACTATACGTCGCGACCTACAAGAGTTAGAAGACTATGGTCACCTTACTAGAATACATGGTGGTGCAAAACTGAAACCGAAAAACTTTTATCAGGAAGATAATTACAATAAGAAGATTTCTGTAAATATTGAAGAGAAAAAACAAATAGCTAGAAAAGTAGTGGATCTTATAAAAGATAATGAAACTATTTTTATTGGGCCTGGAAGTACTACAAGTTATCTATCAGAATTTTTACAAGATAAGAATATTAATATTGTAACAAATTCATTGACGGTTTTTGAACAGTTTAAAGACAATCCTTCTTGCGATCTTATTTTTATCGGAGGAAGATATCGTCAAAAAACAAAAGGATTTATAGGGTATTTCACACAAGATGCACTTAGTAAAATAAGTGTCAATAAGGCATTTGTGGGAGTAAATGGTATAGATTTAGAGAAAGTTACTATCTCTGATGAAGAAGAAGGTCGTTGTAACGAGACGATTCTTAATAATGCGACTGAACGTTATGTTCTAGCAGATCATAGTAAGTTTTCAACTCATGCGTTTTATACATTTTTCCAACTAAAAGATCTAACGGCAATCATCAGTGATGATGTTCTTGATGAAAATATTAAGGATCAATATAGAAAAGAAGTAGAGATAATATAGAAGTATAATTCAGGACTCAAAAAATAGTCCTGAATTTTTTTATATGAAGTTGTATAGTTTACGTAATCATAAATACAAAGAATACTCTTGAAAAATAAATAATGTCTTTTTAAATACAAATTCCTCTCTGAAATATTAAAAAACCTAGATTTAGAAATTTCTAAATCTAGGTTTTTGTTATTCAAATTATGATTTGAAGATAGAAGTTTTAAAGCTGTTTGTTTGTTGAAGAAGTTTTTTGTATAGTTTCTCTTTAAGTGTAACAGTATTGTCAGATTTAACTGATCCATTTTTAAGAGTTACTTTATCTTTTTCAACTGCTTCGGCAAATGCACGTTTCAAGTCATCGTAGCTACTGTATGTAGTACCATCAATTGTAACAGGGTTAAATCCTGCTTTAGCTTTATCAACAACTTCTTTGAAGTATGCTTTCTTCCATTCTTCTAAAGTATTGAATTTGTTATCAGAAACTTTCTTGATGATGAAGTCATCTCCTAGAGTATCTTTACCGGCTTTTTTAGATTCAGCTTTTAACATATTCGAAGCGTAGTTTAAGAATCCTTTTTCATATCCATAGTAACCCCACATTCTGAATGTGTTATGTTTGAATGACATAGATCCTGGAGCACCTTCACTTGTGTTACCTCCGTAGATACCAGCAGTAATAGGTACAGTCACGTAGGCAGTTCCAAATCCAGTTGGATCATAGATAGCATTACCTGGACCGTGTTTAGTCATAAAGTTTTTGTCTACTAAGTCGTTAACAGAGTTTAACTCATATCCTTTTTCTTCTTCGTTAAGGTCTCTAACTTCATCGTATTGGTTCTTCGTATTAGCGTTACGTAGTTTTTTAGCAACTTTCTTGAACCAAGCATTATTTAATTCTTTACTGTGTTTATCAATTACAGCTTCTCCTTCAAGGTAGTCAAGAAGCATTAATGTGTCGTTGAAACCTTTCATGTAATGATCGATTTCTGCACGAGATGTAAGATCGTTTGGATTAGTGTTATACCATTGGTTTCCGTCATTTGGACGTTCGTATGCCATGTTTAATCCAAGTGCTTTAAAGTCACCGTTTGGACTTGTTTCAGCAGGTGATTGTAACATACCTTGTGCAAATGCTTCTAAGTCTGTTCCTTCACGGTGTCTTGAACCACCTAAGTAAACCATACGGTCATTTACGTGAGTAGTTTCGTGAGTGAATGCTGAGATACCGAAGTCGCTAATCATATCAGTAACCATGAAGAATACAGAATCATCTTTATAAGGGTTACCGTAAATACGAGCTACAGCTCCCATACGCCAGTCAGTCGCATGATAACGACCTGTTGGTCCGTATAATTCACGAATTGGAGCAACATCTTTACCGCTATTAGTATGTCCATATTTATCTGTACTGATTCCTTTATAATTTTGGTTATCTAGCACTGGTGTTGGTACCATGTTGTTGCTCTTAAGCAGTTGGTTACGAACTTTATCTAATGATAGACGAGACCAGAAGTCTAAATAATTTTGTTGAGCTTTTGCTACTTTATCGATTTCTTTCTTGAATGCCTCACGTTCTGCTGCAGTATTCTTACCATATTTTTCGAATGAACTGTAAGCCATAGTGTTATATGTTGAGATTAAGAACATATGTGCATCTTTTAAGTTAAGAAGTGGTAGAATCATCTTACCGTGAACATCGTTGTTTAAACCTTCGTATGCTCTGTGTTTCTTATCAGCGAATTCAGGTGTTGTTGTTTTCGGTTCAACGACATATACATTATCTTTAGTTGCTTTTATGAACCAATCGTTTAAGTCAGTATCACTTGTGAATAGACGCATGTTATAGTCTAAGAAACTGTTTAACTCACCTATACCGATAACTCCACCGATAGCTTCGCGATAAGCTTCTAAAGTTCTATCACCTTTAATGTTACTTTCTTTAGAACCAATCTTAATCAAGAAGTCTAACACATTAACATTCTTACCGTAGAAATCAGGTTTAAATAGCATTAATTCTTTAATATTAAAGTCATCGAATTTAACGCCGTAGTAACGGTTTAGATAAGCTAATCCAAGAAGAACTGCAGCTTTATTGTCATCAATTTTCTTAATTAATGCACGTTTAGCAGCTTCATCAGTGTTAAGTTGATGGTCTTCGTTTTGAACCAACTTAGTAACGAATTTATTAAGGTTATCCTTCACTTCTTTGAAGCTTTCTTCTAAGTAAAGATCCTTAATTGCATTTACTTTTCCATCACCATTTCTTCCGAATAATTTGTAAACAGCATCAGATTGTAATTCAACTGGACTTAATTTACTTTCGATAGCGCTGATTAAATCACTACGATCTTTATCAACGATGTTAGGAGTATAAACTATTTCTCCAAGTTCAGCAATGCTGTATTCTTTAACTTGTTTCACTTGAGATTCTTTAGGTGAGATGTTAAAGATTTCTTTTGTCTTATCAGCGTAGTGAACGATAATGCGGTTTGCATCACCAAGTTCAGTTACGAATTCATTGTCTTTCATCGCAGCAACAGATAATACTTCTGTAGTTAATAATTTAGAACCTGCAGGAATCTTGTTACCTTGGTTAACGATCCACTCTTTATTGTAGAATGGTTGAAGTTTTTCGATGTTACGGTAAGCAAGTTCACGATCTGCTTTGTAGTCTTGAGTATCTTTATAAGTATCAGCTTTTGGTTTGATGTTGTTAAGTGTATTAACTACTGGTTCGTTAATTTCATACTCATGAGCAGTGATTCCCATTTTAGCAAATTTTTCTAACGCTTGAGCTTCTGTAATACCTTTAATTTGTTTAGATTTGTTGTATGAAGATAATCCTGTAGCTACATCCGTTACATAGAAGTTATTCTTGAAGTTATCAAATCCGAAGTATGAATCTCCAGTGTCAACTGAACTTGCTCCATACATGATTTCACCGTTTGTAACTTTCATCATACTAACGTTATTTTCAACCCATCCCCAGTCATAGTTTTCGTGGATTAAACCACCACTTTGACCGTGGTTTTTAAGTGTCATAGTACCTTTAACAAATGAATTTGTTAATCTACCACGTTGTTTGAAATCGTTAGGGTTTCCACCGTGGTTGACTTTAGCGACAAGTCCACCAAATTTAGAGTTGTTACCTACAATATCACCATCGAAATAAACACTATCTGTATTACTTCTCCAGCTTTCACTTACAAGTCCTCCAGACCACCAAGATTTGTCCCCAAGACTGTTAATCTTACCGATGAATGCAACGTTACGCATATTTGATTCATCAAGTTTGTTAACCATACCAGTAACATCGTTGTTACCTACAACATTACCTGTTACTTTAATGTTTTCGATATTTGAGTTTTTGAACATTTCCCCAAGAGGTGCTACTTTATTTTCTCCAGGTAAATTAATATCTACATTACCTAAGTTAATATCATGAACATGGGCGTTTTCAGCTCTACCAAATAGAGGACGTGATAAGTTGTGGATAGTAAATCTACCGCCATCATTACTTAGTAATTTACCTTTAAATGTATTAGTAACATAAGATTTTCCGTTAGGTTTTACATTCGCTGCATTAAGATCTGCACCAAGTTTAAACTCACCAGTAGGGTTAGCTTGCATATCTTTTACAAGTTCGTTGAAGTTATAGTAAACATTACCTTCTTTTAATTTTTGTTTTTCGAAGTAATGAACATACTCGTTTGCTAATTTAGTAGCATCTGTGTGTTGAACTAAATCAGGAGCTGTTGCAGTAACTTTGTATAAAGTTTTTCCATCTTTAACTACTTCTTCAACTTTATCAACAGAAAGTCTTGTCACTTTGTTATCATGAGTTGTAACTCGTAGGTAAAGTGGAGCAATAGTAGCTGGTTTTTCAGTAAGTAAACTGATATCAGTTTCAACACCTGCATCATCAACGCTGATTAAGCTTGTTTCTTTGATGTTTTTAATTTCAACTTTTTTAAGATCTAATTTAATTGGTTGATCTTCTAAAGTTTCAGTTTCGTCCTGACCATTACCTCTATCATAAACCATAGTAGTAGATAGAGTATACTCTTTGAAGTATTCTACATTGTCTAATAAAGCATTTAGATTATTTTCTGTCAGATTTACAGTCTTAACAACTTCTCCATCTTTTTTCAGAGTAGCTGTGATTGATTTAATTTTTGTCTTAGTTGGATTTTCTAGAGAATACTTAGCGACTACTTCTTTATCTAATACTTTCTTGTCAGTATCAACGAATTTTAGTATTGGTTTTTCTGTTAATGGAACTAAGTTTTTGATAGCTTCGTTTAATTTTTCAGTAGCTGCATTCACTTTGCTTTGAGTAGTAGCTTCATCTTCGTTTACATGGTTTGCTGCTGTAAGGGCTTCTTCTAAAGCTTTCCATGTTTGAGTAGTGTATTCTTCTTTACGTTTACGTTCGCTGTCAGCTCTGTTAATAGCATATTGTAATGCAGTTTTATCAACGGCAAGAGCTTTAATAGCGTCTTGGAGAGCTTTAGTAGCCGCATCTATTTCACTTTGTTTAGGAAGTGGAGTAGTTTGGTTGTTAATTTCTTTAGCTTTTAGTTCGGCGTTTTTGAATTCATTCCAAGTTTTAGGGCTATAGTCAGCTTCTTGTTCTTGTTTAGTTTCTGCATCTTTTAATTGTTTTTGTAATTTTGTTTTGTCAACATTAAGAGCATCGATAGCGGCTTTAAGTTTTTTAGCAGCATCATCAATTTGAGCTTGAGTAGCAGTAGTGTTATCCTCTACTGCTTGAGCATCTTTTTTCGCTTCTTCTAATGCAGACCAAGTCGTAGGGCTGAAGTTAGTTTCTGTCTTAGATTTAGCATCAGCAAGTTGTTTTTCAAGTTCAGTCTTATCAGTTTTTAATGCATCGATAGCGGCTTTAAGTTTTTTAGCAGCATCATCGATTTGAGCTTGAGTAGCAGTAGCGTTATCCTCTACTGCTTGAGCATCTTTTTTTGCTTCTTCTAATGCAGACCAAGTCGTAGGGCTGAAGTCAGTTTCTGTCTTAGACTTAGCGTCAGCAAGTTGTTTTTCAAGTTCAGTTTTATCTGTATTTAATCCAGAAATAGCGGCTTTAAGTTGCTCATTAATGTGATTTACTTCGTTTTGCTTAGCAGCTGGATTGTTTGTAACTTTTTCAGCTTCAGCTAATACAGATTGAAGATTTGTCCAAGTTGCATCACTATAGTGTTCTTTAGTTTTTGATTTCGCATCTGCGATAGTTTTGTTTAAGTCTGTTT
>CALHQV010000139.1 GCA_938038035.1 uncultured Gemella sp.
AAAAGATATTTTTAAAAATGGAAAATACAAAATCGAAGTCCTGCGGTTCGCTTAAGCGGCCTGTTTTTATTTTTAAATATATGCACAGTATGCAGAAAACGAGGGTGGAAAAACAATCGGCTGCATTTTTTTGAAAATATTTACGAATATATTTTTCTTTTCGTATCGGCAAAAAAGTTTCGGCAATAATTAATGCTAAAATCGAAAAATCGATGATATGAATAAACGCGGTTACTGCGGCATATCGGTAAAATTGCTGTAAAAACAAACCCGATAAACCGAGTGCAAACGCAAGAAAAGAAAACCCGTTCCGTATTTTCATTTTATTCGCCGCCGATATTCAGTTTTTCGTTAAAAAGCTGCAATGCCCGGCCTTCCAATCCGCAGTTCTTTCCTTGCAGCAGCTTCCGCAAGGCCTGCATTTCTTCCGAAGAAAAATGTACGCCGTTTTTTTCGTGTCGCTCAAACGAGGCGGCCGCCAGCGGAACTACGGTTTTACAAATCCCGAAGATAACCTCCGCATAATCCCGTATTTCTTTTTGGGCATGTTTATCCAGCCGTAATCGTAAAAAGTGAAAAAGATTGTGCAGATCGATTTGCCAATACCATTCCGTGTAAGTTGAAAGCGGCAGGTTTATTCTTGCAAGTTCCCGTGCTATGTTTTTGTCCAAGAGATTCTGATAATTTTTATATGCGGCCGCCTGTTGCTCTTTTACAGATTCGATAACTTCGGTTTGCAGGCTTTCGGAAACCGCTTCGTTTTGGCGGCCCTGCTTGTTGTCGGTACTTTGAAAGGCAACGGCGTTTCCGTCGGGCACATAAAATTCATTTTTTAAAACGGAATATCTTCCCGAAACCTCATTGAGCCGCGCCGTTCTATGCCGTATCCATTGGCGCGCGATAAACATCGGCAGCTTTATGTGAAAGGTCAGTACGACCTGTTCAAACGGCGAGGTATGTTTGTTGCGCAAAAGATAATCGATTAAAGCCGCATCTTCCCGAACCGTTTTTGTTCCCTTTCCGTAAGAAACGCGCGCTGATTGAACGATGCGTTCGTCGGAACCCATATAATCCACAAGGCGTACAAAGCCGTGGTTTAAAACCTTAAATTCTTTATCCAATATTTTTTCCGCTTCGGGAACAACACAATGAGCCATGCCGGTATGATAGCATATAGCTAAAAATTATGCAATGAGAAAGTTTAATGTAAGCAGTTGGAATAATACCGCCCGCCACGATTATCGCCACAAAAATTCTGGGTAATATTTGTCTTTAATCTTTTTTGCAAGTTCCGCTTTTACGATTTCTCTGTCTTCAGGATAAGTCATGCCGAACCAGCGTTCGGTTGTGGTGTATACCTTTATTCGGCCTAAGCCTTTTTGGATAATGGCGCCGGCAGTTTCGGGCAAAAGGCATTCGGCCTTTTCGCTTTCTGCATATTTATGAATAAAGTTTTGAAAGTATTCTTCAAAAAAATCGAAGACCTTAGGCGTGAACCCAAAAAGGTTCATCGAGACCGTTTCATGTCCGGAAAGCTCCGTTTCGCCATTATCTATAACAGAAATAATTTTTTCTTGTCCGTCCCTTTTTTGATATGAAATATTTTTATTTTCTTTTATAGATAACTTATTTCCTATGTGCTCTATATTAACTTTACGTTCTAGAGCAGTATAGTATTCTATTTCCATATTTTTAGAAGTAGTATTCTCTTCTATGGTTACATCAAAATCAATAATATCTAAATCTAAATTTTTAACATCATCAATTGGGACAGTATAATTCTTTTTCTCGAAATTAGAAGAAAATCTAGGTGTATGACCATTATTTAAGTAAGTTGCTAATCCTATCAATACTAGTCCAAAAATTATAAAACTAATAGAAATTTTTATAAATTTATTCATTTATATACACCTCTTTTTTGAAAATCTTCACAAAAATTGTTCTGATGTTTATACCATTTTGACGTGATTTTTTATATATTTTTATCAACCAGTCAATACCAATTAAACCAGCCCCTGAAATAACAAATCCAAATCCTAAAGTATCTAAGAAATACGAAATATTTCTTTCGTAAATAAGATAAAATGGGGATTTTAATATTAATAAGATTCCACCAATGAAAATAGCTATAATAGAAAATACAATACTAAATATTATAGATAGAATAACTATAAAAAGACTAGCGACTAGAGAAAATATAGTTATCCAAGCAGGAAATAATAATATGGTAATAATAAAGCCGAGCTCTGTAGGGATTTTTCGTGGTATAAACCTCCATACTAGTTTTGTTTGTTTTTTTCCAATATTATGTTCATCTAAAATTTGATCAACGATGATATTAATATCCCCTAATTGCGATACAGCTTCTTCTTCACTTAAGCCCTCATCAATACGATCATCAATCATTTCTTCGAAAAAATTGAGTGTTTTATACATCTCTTTTGGCGATAAATATGGTTTTAATTTATTTCCCAAAAGAGCGCAAAACTGTGTCTTATTCATATTTTTCATCTCCTAATATATATTTATGTGCATTACTTATTACTTTCCAGTCGATAAGAAATTCCTGAATTTTATTGAGACCAACATCTGTAATTTTATAATATTTTCTTAGTCTACTATTATGTTCCACTGAATATGAGGTAACACAATCGTTCGCTTCTAAACGTTTTAAGATTGGATATAATGTTGATTCCGATATAGGAATTACATTTGAAACATCTTTTATAATTTTATACCCATATGATTCAGAATTACGTAAAGTAGCAAGAACACATATTTCCAATAAACCTCTTTTTAATTGAGCTTCCATACAAATATCTCCTTTCACATTATACTATATATTACATAGTATAATTTGTCAAGTAGTATAACGAGAAATACATTCTAATTATTGACATTTTATTTATAATACATCATAATTAATATAATAAATTTAGCAAATTATAAATTATAAAGGAGGTACTATGACGAAAAAATTTATTACAATCAAAGAAGATTCATACGATGAATTCGTTGAAAAAAAATCTACATTTATTACTCATCTAATTAGAATCAATAGTGAAGAAGAAGCTAGAGAATTTATTCAAAAAATGAAAAAGAAACATTACGACGCTACTCATGTATGTTCTTGTTATGTATATGGTGACAATAACGAAATTACTCGTGCTAACGATGATGGTGAACCAAGTGGAACTGCTGGAGCTCCGATGTTAGACGTATTAGTGAAAAATGAAATAAAAAATGTTTGTGCCACAGTTATCAGATACTATGGAGGAACTAAGCTAGGAACTGGTGGTTTAGTTCGTGCATACGGCGGTGGAGTAATTAACGCACTAAAAAATGCAATATTAGTAGAAAGAAAAGATGCTTTTGAAGCTAGACTAGAATTAGATTATAGTCTAAATGGAAAAATAGAATATGAAATTGGAAAAACTAATTTCATCGTGAACAACTTAGAATATACTGACAAAATCATTTATACAATTTATGTAATGCAAGAAGATTATGATAACTTTGAAAATTGGATCGCTAACTTAACAAATGGCCAATTTAAAATTCTATCATCTAAAGAAAAACAACTAGAATTCGATATTAAATAAAACTAAGAAGGTGTAAGAGCCCCTATTTGATGGTCTCTTATACCTTCTTTATTTATTTCTATGAGAAAACTCTTCTATCCACTCTTTCAAATCAAAAATAGCTTTTTTAACTAACTGCTCTTTACTATTAAATTCTAAATCTAACCCTTCTACTCTTAGAACTTTTACTTTACCTATTCCTATTACGCTAAATATTCCCCTAATATATTGAACTGTAAAGTCGAGATTAGTATATTGAATATGCTTATCAAATTCTCCCCCACTTGTTATAACAAATGTTATCTGCTTATTATTCTTATCTAAACCTATTAAAGACTCTTCTTCACATTTAAATGTTTCATTCACTATAACTATATTATCTACATAGTCTTTAAATTTTGATACTACATTGAAATTATGAAGAGGCATATAAATAAACGCTGCATCAGCACTCTTCCATTGATTTAGAATCTCTTTTTGTCTAATTTTATCACGTTGTTCTTTTTCAGTTAATTTTTCTCCTTCATAATTGAACATAAACTTATCCATGACTGGAATATGAACACTCGGATTATATAAATTAATTTTTTCTATACTACTAAAGCCTTTGTCGATTAATTCATTTTCACCGATTTTCGCCAAAATATTAGAAACTCTATGTTCTCCATTATAATCTGGATGACACATAATCTGTAAAATTTTCATAAAATCACCTCAAATAATATAATAATAAATAGCTTCTTGACTGAAACTAGACAAGAAGCTATATTCTTACTTAAATTCTGAGTAAATAGTATTTATAGTTTTTTCGTAATCATCGTTATGAACACCTACGATAATATTAATTTCATCATTAGTTTGTGAAATCAATGCAATATTTACCCCAGCTTCTCCTAAAGCTTTGAATAATCTGCCAGATAATCCTTTTGTATTTTTCATTTTCTCTCCAACTGTAGCAATAAGTGAAATCTCATGAGTAACATTCACTTCATCTGCTTCAAGAACTGCTTTAATTTTTGCAACTAATTCATGAATAAATGGTCTAACATTACCTGTTTCTACAACTACAGAGAATGAATCAATTCCACTAGGAATGTGTTCAATACTAACATTAAAGTCTTCAAAAATCTTAAGTGCTTTCCCAATTAAACCAACTTCATTTGCCATGTGACGTTTTTTAATTGTAATAATAGAGAAGTCTTTTTTACCTGCAATACCTGTAACAATTTGTTTCTCATCAAGGTGTTTATTATCAGAAATAATAGTTCCTTCTGCAGTTGGATCATTTGTATTACGGATTTGGATAGGAATATCTTTATCACGAACCGGGAAGATTGCTTCTTCATGAAGAACACTTGCTCCCATATATGAAAGTTCACGAAGTTCTGTATAGCTAATGACTTTAATTTCGTGTGGATTTTCAATAATACGAGGATCTGCCATTAATATTCCAGATACGTCAGTCCAGTTCTCATAAACACTCGCATTTGCAATATTAGCGACAATCGCTCCACTAACATCTCCTCCCCCACGAGTCATAATCTTAATTTCCCCATTAGGTCTACTTCCATAGAATCCTGGAATAAGAAGACGATCATACTCTTTTACAATCGAATCAAATGCTGCTTGAGTTTTTTCAAAATCAATCTCACCTTGATAATTATAGAAAATTAAATCTTTAGCATCTACAAAGTGATATCCTAGATATTCAGCCATTAATAATGCTGTTAAATATTCTCCGCGACTCACTAAATATTCTTCATCGATTCCTTTACTGATCTCTGCTTTTAATTTAGCAAGTTCTCCTTCGATATCAAAACTTAAGTTTAATTCATTTTTAATCGCTACAAACTTATCTTCAATCATTTTAAAGATATTATCAAAATTAATATTGTACTTAGTATGCGCATAACATAGGTATAATAAGTCTGTTACCTTATTATCTTCTTTATTTGCTTTCCCAACAGCACTTACTACAACAAAACGACGTGCATCATCAAGTTCCACAATATTTTTAACTTTTTTAAATTGCTCAGCACTCGCTACCGAACTTCCACCAAATTTTGATACTCTAACCATTTTAACTCCTTTTTCTATTTGTGTTATTTGTATTTTCTATTTCTAATATATATTATAT